>JBHHXN010000087.1:0-21234 GCA_046757025.1 bacterium | reverse complement strand
AATTATAGACCTGTTTTAACAAGCCAGAGGCTTGTTTTACCATGTTTTCACACAGCCTCTTTAGGTTGAGGGGCAAGCTAAAGCCTGAATACCCCTCTGTCATTTTCTTTTGCAGAATTCGAATCATTGTTGTTTAGTTGACCAATATAAATATCAAACTTAATTCGATTTCAAACGGCCGCTTCTAACTGCTTACGTGAGTTCAGGCCTTCAAAAAAAGCGTCGATACGATTTTTCATCTGCGCTTCTGAAACTACCCGCTTGTCCATGAGATCCGATTCGATAAACAGCGTGGGAAGGTCTCGGTTTTCCATCACATAGCGCCGTCCGTCGGCCAGACCGGTGGACACGGTGCGGCAGCTTTTAATGGGGTGGTAAACCACGCCATCGATGTGAAAAGGATCCGCCAGCGATAGAATGGCCTGCTGCTGGTGAAACATGCTGTCCATAGCGTCACGCACGCTGATGAGCACGCCTTCGGCCAGGCTGTCGATGGGGTTGGCCAGGTCGTACTCGAATCCGAGATTGGTGCCGCCAGACGCAAACCAGAGGTACGTGGAATGCACGAACACGCCGCCCCATTCGGTGAAGAATTCATTGAAACGTCGAAAAATCGGGTAGCAGGGTACGCCCACAAAAAACAGACGAAATTGTTCTTCGGTCAAACTGCCGATTCCGTGCTCCGATTTGTGCTTCATTTCTTCCACCAGGTCCGTGAAAAATTGGCTGCCTTCTTTGGTACCGCGCAGCCCATTGGCCACACCTAAATAGATGGTGCCGTCGGTGAGGGCGTTGAAAACCGCGGGTTTTTTCTGATTGAGCTCCAAAAGCTGGTGCCAGCCGCGACTCATGTCGTTGGCGTAACTCAGCACCTGGCGAAATTTGTCGATGTCGAATTTTTTGCCGCTGACTTTTTCACATAGTTTGATCAGCTCTTTGATTTGCTCTGCGACATAGCGGCGATCGTTTTCAAAACTGTCATCGCCCTGCCAGCTCTGGGCGCCGGCCGCCCGGGTTCCGGGAATATCGATGGTGAAAATGGGAATATCGTACAGGCGTTCCCAAATCTCAGCCCACTTGATGTAAGTGTTGCAGGCGTTGGTGAGCACCGCAATGCCGGGTTTGGGGATTTTGCCCATGGGATGCTGCCCGCCTTTTAACTGCACCGCCACGTCAGCTTTGACATAACCGCAGATGTCGGGTGAGAAACCGTAGTCCTCGGCCTCGTTGAGCAGCTGCAGAGCTGCCCGTCGCACTGCGGTTTGCAGGGAGTTGATTTCCGGAAAAACCACGGGAAAATCAAAAGTTTTCAGGATTTCGTTCATGCTGCCCATGACAAAGACATAGGCCGCGCTGCCGCCTTGCTCCGCTACACTGGTCAGCTCCTGAAACCACTGCCGAAAAAGATCTGCGCCCTGTCTGTTGCCTCGTCCCACCAGCTCATTGGCCGGATTACTGTTTTTATTAACCATCTCAAAAACCTCCATCAACTAAATAGTATGTTTTCCACAAACGTTTCGAGCTGAATACCCAGATGATCGAACGTGGTCTGGTTTTCTTCAAACTCGCTGATAAAATAGGGAATGCCTTCGGCGTCCAGCATCTTGCTGTAAGTGACCTGTTCTTCCAGACCGGGTTCGCACATTTTGGCGGCGGTGACGATGACCGCTTCGGCTTTGGCTTTTTTCACGCGTTCGAGCAGCATTTTTTCTTTGGGCTTGCGCAAGTCGTGCTGCACCGGGCTGTAGGTGGAATTTTCGATGTAAGCTTCGGCCAGATTGTACAGCGGATCGCCGTCCGCCGGCACGTCTTCCAAAAAGTAGCGCAAACCGATCATGAGATCGTCATCCACCAGGTAACAAGAGCGGTCGATGGTTTGCAGCAGATCGATGGGCGGCTGCTCGCAAAATCCGCCTTCAAAAACCACGCGCATTTTGTCCTGTTTTTTGGTTGAGCGCTGTCTTATCATGGGCAGAACTTCCCGAATAAAAGGATTGTATTCTTCTTTAGGCAGAAAACCGGCCAAAGCGGTTAGAACGAAGGCATCCTCTGCGGAGAGCAGCCAGGGGGTTTCTCTTTTGATGTCGTAAAGTTCGCGCAGGAGCGCCCGGCTTTCATTGTAAAGCGCGATGGAATTTCTTAGCGCTTCATCGCTGACTTTTTGACCAGCCACAGCTTCCAGGTCATGTTTGAGCCGATCGTATTCACTGCGCAAATACGTTGCGGAGAAATGGGAGTTGGGATTTTGTGGTAAATACAAAATCTGACATTTGTATGGGAAATTGCGTCCCCAGATGGCCGCCAGATTGCGCGCGGCATCGCATATAGGATGCGTCACAAACATCTCCAGCTCGATTTTATGGGTTAACGCCAGTTCCAGTGAGGTTTTGATGATGGAACAGAGATAGGAGCCAAAGTGCGATTCCGATTCCATACCCTCCACCTGAGCGCCCCGAATTTTCAGCGGCAGCAAACCGGCGGCGTGGGCGATTTCCTCTGGAAAGTAAACCTGGAAATGGCCAACCACTTTGCCCCCCTGTTCGCGCCAGCGACGAACGGTAAGATAGTCTGGATCCTCTACAAGATCTCGACAATAGCTCAAAATGTCCTCCAGGGATTTGCCCTGCCAGCCTTCGAAAATCTGCTTTTGCATGGTCATTCTTTTCTCCATTTAGCTTCTTGAAACCTGATTCTCAAACCTTCCAGGTCTCAAAGACCTGGAAGGTTTCATCTTTGAGACCGGGAAGGTTTCATCCAGGATAAAAATATCCTATTTAGCGTTAAAAATTATTTTTTAAATGTACTGACCTCCGTCAATTTTGATGACTTCGCCGGTGATGTGGCGCGCCAGCTCCGAGCATAAAAACAAGATTAAGTGCGCCACATCGGAAGGATCTGCCAGTCGTCCCAAAACGGTTTCCTCGCGGGCGCCATCGATGATTTTTTTCGGTAAATTTTGAGTGAGGGGCGTGATGACGTACCCCGGCGCCACCGCGTTCACGTTGACGTGGTACCGTCCCAGCTCTTTGGCCACGGTTTTGGTGAGCCCGATCAAACCTGCTTTGGAAGCGGCATAATTGGCCAGGCCGAATTTTCCGCGCATGCCGTTGATGGACGACACGTTCACGATTTTCCCGTGGTTCTGCTCTCTGAAATGCGGCGCCAAATGGTGAATAAAATTGAACGCGCCTTTCAAATTGACTTGCAAAACCGTATCCCACTCTTGTTCGTTCATTCGCCAGACCGGTGCATCCCGGGAGATGCCGGCGTTGTTGATCAGGTAATCCACGGCCTTTTCTTCGTGCAGGATTTTTTTCACAATTGAATCGACTTCTTCAAAATTGACAATGTCGGCTTTTAAATAACGGCAATTCGGCAAGTTCGCTGCCGGGGCCTGCAAATCCACGCACACCACCCGGGCGCCGGCGTCGGCGAACAAACGAGTGGTGGCCTGACCGATGCCGCCGGCGCCGCCCGTGATCACCGCGACTTTATTTTTCAAATTAAAAGAGATCATAATGGCTGCTTCTTTTTAAACAGTTCTCACAACAGCTTAAATTCCTGAATGGGTTTTAACCGTTTTCCCAGGCCGGCGGCCGTTTTTCCATAAACGCCTGAATGCCTTCGTTGGCGTCTGCTGTGGCCATCAACTCTTCCACGTACATTTTTTCGACCCGGTCGATGTTTTTCAGAAACGCCTCATGCATTTCAAATCGGGCAGATTGCACGGCGAATTGCAACGCCTGGCTGCTCTTGGGCAGAATGTGTTCTGCAAGGAGCGTTTCCACCTCCTGTGCGGGGTCGCCCGATACCGAGTGAACCAGCCCGAGCTGTTTGGCTTCCGCTGCAGTAATTGAGCGCCCGCTGAGAATGAGATTGTCTGCCGCTGACTGCCCTATTCGATGCGGTAAGATCAACGACGCCACCGGTGGAAATACCGCTAATTTGATCTCCGGCTGCCCGAACATGGCGTCTTCGCTGGCGAAAATCCAGTTGCAAAACGCCGCCAGCTCTAGACCCCCCCCCAGGCATTGACCGCGCACCAGCGCCAGCGAAGGTCTCCGGCAGGCCACGAGCGCTTTCATCAGTTGGTGAAATGTTTTGAGCATGTCCGCGACGTGCGCTTTCTGGTGTTCGGGCACGCTTGCGCCGAATGAAAAATGCTTGCCGGCCCCTTCGAAAACCAGCGCTTTCACCGAAGCCTGACTGCCGGTCTGTTGAATGGCGTGCGTGAGCTCGGTCATCATTTCTTTGTCCAGTACGTTGCCTTTGGGCGCGTTTAAAGTGAGCCATAAAACCTGCCCGTTCCTTTGCAATTCACAATTGATTTTATTGAAAGAGGTCATGATCCGCTCCGATAAATTTTTTTTTGAAATAGCTTTCCGCGATACTTTTAGTGAGCTCAATGAGATTGAACCATTTTCATCGATTAAAGCTCCAGCTCCAGCTCGATGAACGGCCCGGCCCGGAAACCCGAAGCCCGAAAAAAGCTCAGCACTTCAATGTTGTCTTTTCGCACCATGGTGCGCAAGGTGTTGATATCCAGCGACTTGAATTTAAGGCAGACTTCCCGGCACAGAGCCAGCCCCACACCCCGGCGTCCGCATCGGGGATCCACGCCGATGGCAAAAATCCATCCGCAGAGGGGGGAGCCGAACTCCCACGAGCGACCCTCCGCCAGGACGTAACCGATTACCTTGTTATCGGCTTCCGCCACGTAGCCGAGGGCAATGCGTTTTTTGTTTGCGATAAAAGGCTTCAATCTGGCCTGCCAGTATTCCGGCTTGGCGGTGCCGGAATGAATGGCGTCGATGGCGATGATGGCCTGGCTGTCCGTGGCTTTGATTTTACGTATGGTAAAGTCCAATTGCGGTCGCGGGTTATCTGTTTGAATTTAAAGCGTAATTTTTAAAGCCTGTTGTAATCAATATTCTGCTCACGCGCTTTTCGGTGGCATGACCTCCTCTATCAAATCGTCGTTCCAGCGCCGTCCGCTGGCCAGCAGTTGCCGTAGTTTGACGAAGTCCACTTCGCGCTGGCCTTTGGCGCCTTCGTTGAAGGCTTTGAAGCCGGCTTTGGCTTCCGTGAGCATGTTCATGCCCAGCCAGGCGCGGTTGCTTTCACGGTTTTTGTCCCAGTGCGCCAATTTGTGTTTGCGCAACGATTCGATGGTTTTAGTCAAACAGCCAGGGACGGTCATCATCAAAGAAGTGCAAAGTTTGTCAACGGCTTTGTCCAGCAGAGACAAATCCTTTTCGCACTGTTTCAGCAGCTCTTTTGCTTGCAGCTTGGCGTCGCCGCGCAGGGATTCCCCGTACACAATGCGGCCGTTTTCATCCAGCCAGCGGTCGGTGACCACCAACGGGTTGGCGATGAACTGCCCGTTGTGTTTTAATACCGGCACAATTTTGGTGAGCAGCCCCATGCGCAAAGCTTTGTGGGCACTCCAGATCTCGCAAAGGGTACAACTGATCATGGCGCTTTCGATTCCCACAAACAAAGGGAGAAAATCGGTGGAGCCGCCGTCGGGTGCGGAGCCGTGTTTGGGGCCGGCCTGCCCGAACACCGCCATGTCGCTGGCAACCGAAAAATCGCACGCCATGCCGATTTCCTGTCCGCCGGCGATGCGCATGCCGTTTACCCGGCAAATTACCGGTTTGTCGCAGTGCAAAATCGCTGTCACCATGTCGTTAAACAGCCGCATATATTGGCGGTATTCTTCGGGCTGGCCGGCGTAATATTCTGCGTATTCTTTGGTGTTGCCGCCGGTGCAGAAAGCTTGGTCGCCCGCGCCGGTGAACACCGCCGCCACTACGTTGCGCGAGTTGGAAGCCAGCCTGAATGCTAAAATGATCTCTTTGACCATTTGCGTGGTGTAGGAGTTGAGCTGCTTCGGATTATCGAGAATGATCCAGGCGTTGAACAAGCCGTCAACCGCTTCGCCTTTTGTATCCCGGCAGGGTTTGAGCTGATACTTAATTTCGCCAAATTCAACGTCCGTCACTAAATTGTGATCTTTAAAATTTACCATATCAATTCTCCTATTCAAAATCGGGAATCAGGATGGCACGCTTATCGAGCTCCCGATGGTGCACACGCTCAAATACAGCATTGATTTCGCTCAGTGGGAAAGTCTGCACAAAAGGCGCTAATTGAATTTTACCAGTCTTGATCAACTCCAGTACTTGTGGGTAAAATTTGGGATGGCAGCCCCAATTGCCGATGGCCCGGGCGTCGAACGCCATGAGATTGCTGAGTCGTATGGACAATTTCTCCATGGTAAATCCGACTACATTCAGAGTGGCGCCAAAAGTTAGCAGCCCGAATGCCAGCTCCTGTCCGGCGACGGCGCCCGAAGTTTCGAAAACTTTCCATTCGTAGGGCGAAAGCGACTCATTTTCAACGAATTCCTGAATAGCTTTTCGAAGTGCCTTGGGTTCCAGATCGCGTGGATTAAAGGTCACATCGGCGCCGTAATCGGCCACGCTTTGCAGACGGCGGTCGTCCACGTCCACGGCCACGACTTTCGCTCCCAGGGCTTTAGCCACCTGCACGCCAAATCCGCCGATACCGCCCACCCCAATGAAGATAGCCAAATCGCCGGCGCTTAAATTCGAGTTCACAGCGGCTTGATAAGGGGTGGTGACCGCATCGGCTATCACAGACAACTCTTTAATCGTCACGCCAGATTGGCCGAACAAATCCGAATCGTTTGCAACCTCCACTTCGCACAAGTACCGACCCGGCACCACCACGTGACTGGCAAATCCACCGTCGAGGTGGTTGCCCGGCATTTTCTGTTTTCGGCAGATGGTTCCCCGGCCTTTCCGGCACAATGCGCATTCGCCGCACGGCAGTACCGCCGGCACGATTACCGCTTTGCCCGCCCACTGCTGACATTCGGCGCCGGCTTTTTCCACGAATCCGCTGATCTCGTGACCCAGAGTCAGCGGCGGCGCCTGGATGGTGCGCACCCCGTCGTAAAAAAAGCCCAGATCGGTGTGACAAACACCGCAGCCCGTGACTCGCACTAAAACTTCGTCCGTAGAAAGAACCGGCGGGGATATTTTAACTTTTGTCATGGGTTGATTGACTTGCTGCATTTGCCAGGCTTGAATGGTTTGCATGGGAAGCCTCAAATGTTAAAATAAGTAAATAAGTACCTGTTTACTGGTTTAATATAAAAAATCTTGTTTTTTTTGTCAAGAAAAAAATGAGCTGAGTAGAAAAAAAACCAGATTTAAGCACAAAAGGCCGAACAATTTTCTGGTTGGGGACAGCAGGTTTTATTTACCACGGCAGCCAAAGAATCGTAAAGCAAAGTTCAGAGGGCACCGACCCGTAAAAAGAAAAGTGAACTGAGTGGGTTCTTTGCGTTTTTGAATGGGAAATTTTGCTGGTTATCCGATCGAATGAAATGGTTAGACAGGATTTAAAAGCTGGTGGTTTTGAAAAATGATTTGAACAAGGCGATCTTTGTTGGGGTACCGGCTTCCCATTTCTAATTTGTATATGCAGTCTTGATATGGGATATTGGCACACTCTGCTTCATATAAAACCGCAATCATTTTTAACTGTTTAAAATTCTGGCTAAAAATGTCAAAGCCAGAGAGATAAATATCCAAACGGCCGCGGCTTTTATCTGCAGATTAAAATCCAAATTCCAGAAGGCGAGCGGCACGGGCTGCGCTTCGCGATGTTTTGATGGTTTTCTCTCCTGCGAACGGAAAATTCGAAAACGCTGAAGAAATAGGAGCAGGACCGGCGAAACCCCCGCTCCGAAAACGAAGGCGGGGTCCAGCAGATTGAGTTTTAAAGCATCGAGGCCGAGCCAACCGAAATGATACCAGATCCAGGTGCTGCAGCCGCCGAAAAAAATACTGGCGAGGACATACACAGCTGTGACCATAAAAAATTTCGTTCTCTGACTCCCTTGAAAATCCGCCCATTCACAACGACCGGTGTCCACGATGCAACTGCAGGCACATTTCATTTTCGATGGGCCCAAACCGCTGCACAAACCGAATATTCGGAAATCAAAATCCTCTTCACACACCGGGCAGCTAACCGATGCGAATAAGTCCGGGAAAATCAGGTTCATAATGTGAAAATGTGTTGGGGGTATTCCTGCTTGAGCAAAATCATTTTATAGATGGTGAATCCCTGTTGGGACAAAAATCCAACGTGTGCAAAAGTCGTTAGCCAACAAAACCATTATTCATATAAATTTCCACCAGCGGTTATCATTTCCGCATGGTTGTTAGATGAATTTCAGAAGCAGTTGTATTAAGATTTCGTTAAATATTTGAAATCTTGGTTTAGAAATTATGCACATAAACCGAATTGTTGATAAATCTCTTGATATGAATTGAGCTTTTTGTGGGATAAAATTTGCCGTCCCATGAGATTATTTTCTACTGTATTGAATTATTTTGCCGAAAAGTTTTGTTTTAAAAAATCATAACGAATGTAAGGTGTAATAAAAATGCATGAAGTTGAATATTTATTCGGAATCATCGTGCTGGTGATTGGATTTCACATCGGTTATCGGGAATCGCTCAAAGGATTGACCACAGAAGATTTTAAAAAGCTGTTTAAAATTATACGACGAAAACTCGGATATTAGATCAGAGAGTTTGGCATTTGCACGAGCAATGAATTCCTAACTTAATAGGCCTCGAATATTTCACTTACACGAACTCACGCAATTTTTTAACAGGTGAAGTTCGGTACCAATTCTTCAGTGCCTGCTCTCATGTAATTGTGCTTTTCTTGTTAAATTAATTACCAGATTCTCAATGACTCTTCTCTATCAAAATAAGCAGCAAAAGCCCCAAACGACCCTTTGTGTCAAAACGGCTGTTGTGTATGTGATTTAATTATAAAAATATAAATGATTTAACTAAGCGATATTAAATTCCTTTTTTGTACGTCAGGTTTTTTTAACCATACCAACTATCCACAACAATATTAAGGCACCTACAAAAGCGGAGACAAGCGATCCCACGAATGTGTAGGCTTCCAAACCGAACTGTCCGAAAAGAAATCCCCCTACAAACGCTCCGACGATACCAACGATGAGATTACCAATTAACCCAAATCCTCTACCCTTCATGACCTGACCGGCGAGCCAGCCAGCAGCTAAACCGATTACCAAAAAAAGAAGCAAATTCATTAATTCCATGTTGTCCTCCTTCTCTTAAGTGTGTGGTTCGATTGGGGCTTTGCTTTTTTTATTCAAAGTAATGCGATGCAAACGTAAGATTTTAGGCTCATTTAAAGGACACTATTTAAGGTAGAAATGGCACGTTACTTTTTAATAAACGGAAGTAAACTTCCGCTCCCACTCGCAAATGCACACTGTTGCCGCTTTCGTCGATCACCGCTTCATTGCTTTTGAAGTCACCGAAATGGATGAAACTGATACCACCAAACACGTTCAAATTCAGGGTGCCGATCTCCATATTGTAAAATCCGAGTGCTCCAAGAGAGAATCCTGTTGAGCTTGGATTATTGTCGCCAAATAAATCGTTATCATACACGCTGGTGTCGTGCAGCCAGGTCGCATCGCCGGCCACTGACCAGTGGCCAGCCGTCAAAAGAAAAACGGTGGTAGCTGGCAAGACCGTGAACACTCAGGTTTTCGGAGCGCAATTGTTTGCCGATCACGCCATGCAGCCCACCTCCGTACTCGGTTTCGCTTTTTTTGAGACCGATGTCCGCGCCGGCCGCGCAGCTGACTAAGAAAGCCGCAATGTATAGTAAATGAAGTTTATTCATGATTTTTTTCCTCCTTGTAGAGTGAATTTTAAGGTGTGCGATGAATTCGGCTTTTTTACTTAAAAATCCTCATCAAACATTCATAAACCCACACCATCCCTGGTGAGCGGCGATTGGTTGATCTGAAGTTGTGGATTCGAGTGGAACGGAATCCGAAATATTATGGAAATCGACCGAGTAAAGCCCGATTTCAATCCAATGTGCAAATTTATTTTAATCTTTACAAGGAAATTTATTTTGAATCGAGCAAATTTAATCGTCAAATCGGCAACGATGCCCGGGTACAGGCTTGTTGGCTCAAATGAAATCCCAGATCACAAAAGCAATTTAGAATAAAATCACGTCATTCAAAAATGTTGGTTCTGCGGCGACGTGACCCCGACTAATTTTTTACCGTAACCTTGGGCACGGTGTGCACAAAGCTTCCGTATTGAAGCGGCTCTTCAATGCGGCAGGACCAGACTAGCTTGCCATCCAGGACGGTCATATCCGGACAGCCGTCGCACATATTTTGTGTGCCGTCCTCCATTATGTCGATGGGCTGGATGATCATGATGGACTGGTAGTGCAGCCGTTTGAAGAAACGCAGGGGATTTACCAGGACTGCTTTCAAATAGTTTTTGGCGATAGTCCGGACTTTGGGATCAAAAATAGACAGCAGCAGCAACCATTTGCCGCGACGATGAACTTTGGGTTCGGTGTAGGCTAAATAATGGCCATGCCGCAGGTGGTGGAAAGTCTGAGCAACCTCCATGAACTTCGGGCCAACATAACCGAAAATTTTATCTTTGGTTCCAATACGCCCACTCAGCAGCCATTTGAACGAGTCCGGTTTGTTATTGCCATTTAAATAGGCTGCGCTGTCAAATTCTGGGTAGCGTTTTTTGAGGATGTCGTAAATTTCGGTGGATTGAATATCGATCTTTTTGTGATTGGTGGTGGCGTACGGGATGCTCTCCAGCTCGACTTTATCCGCTCCAAGGTAGTAGTCAAAATTGCTGGTGCTATCTATGAAAGCCGCTCGAAAGGCGATAAACACGATTACATGAATGATATCGATGTGTTTTTGTGCCCAGGCCACCAGATCCGGAATGTACTGCAAGGTATCTTCATAAACCGTAGAATTGAATGCACAGGAGAGTCCACCAATCTCGTGCAGCATTTCGGCGAATTGCAAACGCAACTCACAGAGCTCCAGCTCATTTTTACCTTTCCAGTGTGGGCGTTTTTGTTTGCTATCCACATGGAAGGTGAAGCCTTTGGCGCCGGCGGCTTTGAGATCTTTGAGGAGCTCTAGGGTCAAGGCCACGCCGTTGGTGTTTAAAATGGGTTTGAAACCTTCGTCCGAAATGTGCCGCACTATTTCCACGATTTGTGGATGAATCAGGGGATCGCCGCCCGCGATGGAAATACCGTCGGTCTTGCGAAACTTTTTGAAAACCGCCACTTCTTCTTTCACTTGCTCAAGCGATTTGTGGCCACGGGGATCGTTGATTCGATAACAACCTTCGCAATAAATGTTGCATTTCCAGGTGGGCTCCAACCAGGAAATGGCGTTGTCCGTTAAGCTCCAGGGTAAGCGGTAGTAATTTGTGGGGTCAAGATACGTAGCCATTAAATCCTCCCTCTCCTTAGAATCCTTTATTCACAAAGTAGATCGATGCGAATTTCAGTTTTTTAATATAATGTAGAACGGAGTTGATGTCAATACAAAAATGACGATTATGAAATTTTTTTCGGGGAGATGAGGGTGGCGATGGAAACCGATTTTAGCGTGTAAAATGCTTGCTCCTGGATTTCGCTGAAAACTTCGCCGATGCGGCAAGCACCCTGGTTGTTGCACTTTTCTTCAAAATCCAGCAGCAGACAACCGGAATGCGGCAGATGCGGTTCAAAAATTTCCACAACGTCCATCATAGTGATTTCTTTGGGATCCCGTGCGATCTGAAAACCGCCTTTAATTCCACGAATGCTGCGTACCAGACCTGTTTTGGCCAGTTGCTGCAAGACTTTCGCCACGTGGTGTTCAGAAATATGGTACTTGTCAGCAATTTCACCAGCCGATACCACGGATTCCCTATCCTGGCTCAATTCAACGATGGAATAAATGGCAAATCGGGTGCTTTTGTTTAATTTAAACAAGGTCTTATTATTTGGAATTAAAATAGAAAAAGGCCGGTAAATCCACTGGTAAAAAAATCACGTAATTAGAGTTCAGCCCATTTTCCTTCGCCTTCCCAGATGCGCAAAGTGAACGGAAAAGGCAGCTGTTTGCTAAGCTCTTTTTGCAGCATTTCACAGATATTTTCAACCGACGGATACTCTAAAAAATCGTTGAGAGATTTGTGATCATATTTTGCTAGTAAATCGTTGACCGCGGTTTTCATATTGGAAAAATCGAGCACCATACCGTCTTTGTTTTCGCCTTCGATGATGATCTCGATTTTGTAAGTGTGGCCGTGCATCTGGCCACACTTGGCATGTCCCGGTAAGTAATGCGCACAATCGATATAGTGAGTGGTTCCGAGTTTCATATTTATTGATTTAATGACGATTAGAATGTCTCGTCCTGAAATTACTTAACCCTTTTACCCTACACCTTCAAACTTTATCCACCAGCAATTTTGCCATTTTAATTTCTTCCTGAAACGTGGTGTTCGTAAGCAAGTACTCACAGAATCGGAAAATAGTTTTGCATTTCCCAGTCCGTCAATTGTGCGCGGTAATCTTCCCATTCGAGCTTCTTGTTTTCTAACAAAGTATGAAATACATGTTCCCCAAGCGCCTTTTTCATAATTTCACTGGATTCCATGGCTTTTATGGCTTCGTAAAGATCCTCGGGTAGGGTGTCGATATTGAGCTCTTTTCGTTCTTCTTCGGTTAATTTATATACATTGCGTTCCACCGGTGGAACTTCAGTATAGTTTTTTTCGATGCCTTCCAAACCGGCCGCCAGCATTGCGCTAAAAGCGAGATAAGGGTTGCAGGCGGGGTCCGGCGACCGCAGTTCAACGCGGGTCGCTTTTTCTTTGCCCAGTTTATACGCCGGTATGCGAATCATATCCGAACGATTGCGTACCGCCCAGGTAGTGTAAATCGGCGCTTCATAACCGGGAACCAGCCGTTTGTAAGAGTTGATCCATTGATTGGTCACCAGCGTGAATTCCGGCGCATGCTTGATCAAACCGGCGATGAATTTTCTCGCTGTGCTCGACAGATGATGTTTGTCGTTGGCATCGTAAAAGGCGTTGCGCTCCCCTTGAAACAAAGACATGTGGGTGTGCATGCCGCTGCCATTTTCGCCAAATAACGGTTTGGGCATAAAAGTCGCATAAATATCGTTGCGCAGAGCGACTTCTTTTACCACTAGGCGATAGGTCATGGCGTTATCGGCCATGGTCAGCGCATCGGTATAACGCAGGTCGATTTCGTGCTGACTAGGGCCTACTTCGTGGTGCATGGTTTCCACTTCCACACCTAAGCTCATCAGCGCCTCAACGGTTTGTTTGCGGAAGTCGCTGGCCACGTCTAACGGCGTGAGATCGAAGTAGCCGCCTTTATCTAAAATTTCGGGATGGCCCTCCGAGCTTCTGAAATAAAAGTATTCCAGCTCGGGCCCGACATAAAATGTATAACCCAGCTCTTCAGCCCTTTTCAAATTGCGTTTTAACACCCATCTGGAATCGCCTTCATAAGGTTGTCCTTCTGGAGTCTGGATATCACAAAACAAGCGGGCCACCGCGCTTGTTGTGTTGTGTCTCCAGGGTAATATTTGAAAAGTGGTGGGGTCCGGTATGGCCATCATATCGCTTTCGTCGATGCGAACAAAGCCTTCGATGGACGAGCCGTCAAAACCGGCGCCTTCATCCAGCGCCGTTTCCAGCTCATCAATAGTGATGGCAAAGCTTTTCAAAAATCCTAAAATGTCGGTGAACCACAACCGGATAAATTTGACTTCGTTGTCCCTGGAGGTTTTTAAAACGTATTCCTTGTCTTTTTTTACCATGTATAATTCTCCTTTATGGTGAGTTGTTCATTGTGTAAGTCATCCTATAATATCCGCAATTGATTAAATTAAAGCAAGCAAATTTAAAATTATTTGCTAAAATTAATTTTCGGTTTCATGTTGTTTTGAGTGGGTAAGGAGAATGTATTACCCACTCTGATCGATATGAGCCCGATTTTGTTAGAACTGTGCTGCGGAAATGCTTTTTTGAGCAAGCTTTAAACACAAATGAAATGCACGACTTACGCGATTTTCGAGAAAAAACGATTGCATGGATGGCTCCCCCTCCCCATTTCGATTTTCCGATTGCGGAAGTGAAACACGCCCATAATTATCTGGTGAGAAGATTTTACGGAGTTTGTAGACCACCCAATTGGTAGCGTAGTTTCGATTAAATACGCAAACAAACGTTAGAAAAGAAATTACTTCGTACTCACAATTTTCTTGTTGGATTCTTTAGGCTGCAACGCGCTTTTGGTTTTGGATTTGAGCAGTTTTATCAATTCGTCGCCTTCCACCACCTCTTTTTCAAGCAGAAGCTGCGCTAACTGTTTGAGAGCACTTTTTCGAGATTGCAACAGGGATTTCACTTTTTTGTAGGTGGTTTCAATAATCTGTCTCACCTCGATATCAATTTCTCCGGCAATTTTTTCACTGTACACTCTGCCGTTGCCTAATTCGGCGCCTAAGTAAATTGGGCGTTTTTCTTTAGCGTAAGAAAGCGGTCCTAATTTGTCGCTCATGCCATATTCGGTGACCATGCTGCGAGCGATGGCAGTGGCCCGTTCGAGGTCGTTTTGAGCGCCAGTGGAAATTTCTTTGAATATGATTTCTTCAGCTACCCGGCCGCCGAGCAAAACTTGCAGGCGGTGGAGAAGCTCGGTTTTGGTCATTAAGTGGCGGTCCTCCGTAGGAAGCTGCAGAGTGTAACCCAGCGCAGCCACCCCTCGCGGAATGATGGAGACGCGATGAACCGGGTCCACGTGCTGCAAACTGGCCGCAACGATGGCATGCCCGGCTTCGTGATAAGCCACGATATCCTTTTCCTTTTTATTCAGCACCCGACTCTTTTTTTCCAACCCGGCTACCACTCGGTCTATGGCTTCTTCCAGATCGGAAGCGGTCACTTCCTTTTTCTCGTTTCTGGCAGCTAACAGAGCCGCTTCATTGATGACATTCGCCAGATCCGCGCCCACAAATCCCGGCGTTCTGGAGGCGATCATTCTTAAATCCACTTTTGGCGATAATTTAACTTTTTTGGAATGAACTTTTAAAATGGCTTCTCGGCCATTGATGTCCGGACGGTCTACGACGATTTGCCGGTCGAATCTTCCCGGTCGCAATAAAGCCAGATCCAGTATTTCGGGTCGATTGGTTGCCGCCATGATGATCACACCGCTGTTGGCTTCGAATCCGTCCATTTCCACCAGGAGTTGATTGAGGGTTTGTTCGCGTTCATCGTGTCCCGCCATGGGATTGATGCCACGTGCCTTGCCCAGGGCGTCCAGTTCATCGATGAACACCATGCAAGGGGCTTGTTGCGTAGCCTGTTGAAACAGATCGCGCACGCGGGCTGCCCCCACGCCCACAAACATCTCCACAAAATCAGAACCGGAGAGATTAAAGAATGGCACACTGGCTTCGCCTGCCACAGCCCGAGCCAGCAACGTTTTACCCGTTCCAGGCGGCCCCAATAGAAGCACGCCCTTTGGAATTTGTCCCCCTAGATTTTTGAATTTGTCGGGATTCCTTAAAAATTCCACCACTTCCTGAACTTCTTCCACTGCTTCATCTATGCCAGCAACGTCTTTAAAAGTCACTTTTATTTTGCCTTCCACATAGATTTTGGCTTTGCTTTTGCCTATTGACATGATGCCGCCCTGGGGGTTCATCTTTCGAAAAACGAATCCCCAGATGGCCACTAATATGGCAATGGGAAGCAGCCAGTAAAAAATAATGCCTTGCCACCAGTTGTTGTTGGATTTGCCCGAAAACTTAATGTTTTGGGCTTCCAGCTCTTTCACTAAATCGGGATCATCGATGCGAAGGGTTTCAAAAAAAGTTTCGCTTTTATCTTCTGACTCTTTTGTATTTTCAAACGCCGGTCGTTGCGAATCCTTTTGGGCGGCGCCGGCCTCCGTGGCGGCGCGGACCAGCATCACCCCCTGGATTTTGTCAGCGGAAACCGTGCATTCTTTGATCAAACCGTCTTGCAAACGCTGCTTGAACTCGCTGTATGGAATTTTTTCCACCTCTGTCTGAACCAGGTAATTTTGGATCAAAAACATGATCAAAAAGCCAGCTATGATGTACCAGATGGCAAGGTTCAGCTTTTTGGGAGCTCGGTTTTTTGAGGGCTTTTGTTTTAATTCGTTCATGATTCACCGCAATTTTATTCGCCTTCCCTTTCTTTTTTATTTGAAAACGGTCAATGGTTAACTACGATAAGAAGCCATTTCTCGCAGCCTGTGCACCCTTTCCCGGGTGGACGGATGAGTAGAAAACAACGATGCGATGCCGCCTCCGCGCAACGGATTCACGATGAAAATGTGAGCCGACGTCGGTTTTGCCTTCATGGGAACCCTTGCGACTCCCCGTTCGAGATTTTCCAGTGCCGAAGCCAGGGCCAGCGGCTTTCCGGAAATCAAAGCGCCTCCGCGGTCGGCGGCGTATTCTCGGGAGCGGGAAATGGCCATTTGAATGAGCATAGCAGCAATGGGCGCCAGAATGATCATGAGCAGGCTCACGAACGGGTTGCCGTCGTCATCGTCGCCACCTCCGCCAAAAAACAAACCGAAATAGTAGAGCATATTGATGGCGCCCGCGATGGTGGCCGCCACCGAACCGATTAAAATATCGCGGTTTTTGATGTGCGCTAATTCATGGGCCAGCACGCCTTCCAGTTCATCCTGGTTCAACTGGCGCAAGATGCCTTCGGTTACGGCTACGGCAGCGTGCTGCGGATCGCGGCCGGTGGCAAAGGCATTGGGGGTGGCTGAAGGAATGACATAGACTTTGGGCATGGGCAGTTGCGCGTGCTGGGCCAGCCTCCGAACCATGGCATAGAGACGCGGCTGCTGCGCTTCGGTCACCGGCTGAGCCCGATAGGTAGCGAGTATCATTTTGTCCGAATACCAGTAACTAAAGAAATTCATACCAGCTGCAAGGAAAAAGGCAATTAGCGCGCCATTTTGACCACCAATTAACTTTCCCAGAAATACCAACAATATCGTTAGCAGGGCCATAAGAAAGGTTGTTTTAATCGTGCTCATTTATCTTTTCTCCTGAAAATTAACTCTCCATTTTTTTAGACATCCTGAAAATGGCAAATAAATAAATCGCCATAGGTTTTGCATTGTGTAAAAATATTTACTCCGATTTGAAAGGCTTAGTTTCGTTTCTGCCACTTATTCTCATTTTACAAGTTCCTGCGACGAAATAGGACATCGTGTCAACGATGTCAGAACATTTTGCGCAATTGCACAAGGCTCAGTGCTTTTTTGCAATTATTATGCCACACAAAGAATTCTTTGATTTGTCTTGAAAAATCAAACAGTTAGAGTGGGAACTGAATTTAACCGTTGCCATTTCGGCTCTCGAATTCAGTCATTCAAAATAAGTGTTGCAGATTCGGATTTCTAATTTTAAATTTAAGGGTTTTTTCGTGGAAAGGTCAATTGTTCTAAATCAGTGCGTGAGTTCATCGAATAATTTGCGTTCTCAATTTGCCTGACCAACGCCAAGTCGTGTCGTCGCCAAACCGGGTTGCATGTTCACCATGAGAAAGATTGAGGAAGAAACCCACATTTGCGGTAAATATTCACAGGCTATCCTGTTTGAGGATTGTCAGTTTCGCGAAATTTGGGCACAAACAATCGCTATTTCATTCTACTTTTTATTCTGGCCTGATTGTTGTATCTAATTCATGGATTTTTTGAAACGAAATGATCGTGATGCGTAAACGGTAGAGATTGTCAAAAATGTTGCTAATGGCATGTCAATTTAGTTGACGATTTCGCCAGGCTGGTTCGAGGAAATTGACCAAACAAATCATTTAATTTGATGGGAGGAAGAATTGAAATTTATCAAGAGGACGGTTTGTGTGTGGTTGCTGGGCGCATCGATCTTGCTGGCTCAAAATCACCGAACCGGCAGCATCAGCGGATTTGTTTACGATGACAGCAACGGCGAAGCGCTAATCGGCGCCAACGTCTTTTTAGAAGGCACGCTGATCGGCAGCAGCACCAACCACAATGGTTATTATGTGATTCCAAAAATTCCGCCCGGCCATTACACACTGGTGGGACATTTCATCGGTTACAAGGCATTCAAGCAGGAGGTCAGCATTCACGGCGGCGATGAAATCACGCTGGATATGCACTTAAAGTCAGCCAGTCTGGAAATGAAAAAGGTGGTAATCACCAGCGATGCGGCACCGACCATTGAAAAACTGTTTGAACAACCGGTTTCGAAAATTGAGCTCACCCCCAGACAGATCAATCAAGTCCCGCAGGTAGCGGAAGCGGATCTGTTGCGCGTGATGCAAACCTTGCCCGGCATTCTGCCCATTTCAGACTACTCCTCAGCACTGTATGTGCGCGGCGGAACCCCGGATCAAAATCTCTATCTCATCGACGGTACGGATGTTTACAATCCGGAACACGCTTTCGGTTTGTTCTCGACGTTTAATACGGATGCCATCAAGAAGGTCGAACTTTCCAAAGGCGGGTTTGGGGCGCAATACGGCGGCCGGCTGTCTTCGATTCTGGATGTCACGCATCTGGACGGCAATCGCGAAGAATTTGAAGGCACAACCGCCATCAGCTTGCTGAGCGGAAAAACCACGCTTCAGATGCCTATCGGTAACATCGGTTCGTTATCTGGCTCATTTCGGCGAACGTATTTCGATAAAACCATTGCCAAAGCCATAGACGACGTACCCGAATATTATTTTTACGACGGCAACCTGAAGGCCTTTTTCGATATCAACAGCCGCAATAAACTGTCTATCAGCGGCTTCGGCAGCAAGGACGTACTGAATCTGACGTTTAATGAGGATTCGGAAGATGAAGCGGGATTTAATTACGACTGGGGCAACACCACCGGCAGCATCAGATGGACGCGGGTTTTTTCGCCACAATTGTTTGCCAATTTCTGGCTCACGGCCAGCCGTTTCGATTCCGATTTCGATTTTGGCGACACAGTGGATTTCATCGAAGAAAACACCATCAGCGATATTTCCGTCAAAGGCCACTTCGAATTTCATGCATCCAAAAATTTTATCACTAATTTTGGTTTTGAACAAAAAAATCTGCATATCAATTTTTTGCAGAAATTTCCCGGCGGTAAAGTCGATGTTGAAAATAGGCCCCGGCATTATGTGCTGTATTTCCAGAATCTCTGGCAGCCAAACCTTCGCTGGAATATTGAAACCGGTCTGCGCTTCAATTATTTTAACTCTGATAAGAATTTTCAAAAAGTCGCGCCGCGATTTACCGCCAAATACCGTTTGACCGATTCCATCAATTTGAAAGCCGCCGCCGGGATTTACTATCAATTTTTACATCGCATTCCCCGGGCTTTTATCGCCGACATCTGGACGGCCTCTAATAAATTTCAGAATGCCTCGTCTTCCGAACATTTTATCCTGGGTTATCAGCAGGACTTCTCAGATAATTTCCAGCTTGTAATGGAAGCCTATTACAAAAATTATCACAATATTTACTCCTTTAACCAGACCGCCATTACCGAGCTCAGCGCCGATCAGTTTGAAAATGAGGAGCCGGTTTATACGGAAACCAAGGGCATTTTTAATCGCGGCGACGGCTACTCAGCGGGCATTGAGCTGCTATTGCGCAAAGAATTAGGCGCGGTCACCGGCTGGATCGGATACAGTTTGGCATTTACCAGGTACGGGGTCGATGGCATCAATCAGGGGCGGCAATTTGCCCCCCGCCACGATCGCACCTCCGCGCTCAATATCGTCGGCGCCATCGATTATAAAAATTTAAAACGAATGCTGCGGGGCGAGTCGGCCATTCAACACAAATCCAACTGGAAGTTCGGGTTTACGTTTATCTACACCACGGGTCAGCCCATCACCACGCCGGGTTCGGGCTATTTCACCAACACGCTGCCGGATCGGCCGGTTTTTGATTTCGAGCTCTATCCCAGCGATATCAACACCTTTCGGTTGCCGCCGTATGCCCGAATGGATATCAGCATCACTTACGAAAAATATTTTAGCGGGTGGGCCATCTTCCCTTATATTCAAATATTTAATATTGGCAACCGAAAAAATGTCTGGTTTCTCGATTATGAAATTGAAGGCTTCGTGCAAAAGGTGGATGCGGTGTACATGTTTCCGATTTTGCCCACCATCGGCATCAACTTTAAATTTTAATGCTTTAAACGTAAGTCGTCTTTCATGAAAAAGACACAAGCAAAATTTTCTGCCATTGAAAATAGCCATCGATTTGGTAATTTTAGAGGAGAGAAAATGCTTTCAAAAATATCGCCGTTTTTGGCCCTAATTATCTTGACCACGGCCTGTGGCAAGGGCATCGTCAATATGGATGAGCAAGCGTATCAACCCAAAATTGTCATTCAAGGGACGCTGTTTCCGCACCAAAAAGTGGATAACATTCGCATCAGTCGCAATTTTCCCCTGAACACCGTCATCGATGAAAACCAAATTCTCATCCGTGATGCTCAGGCTATTTTATTTGATGAGCAGGGGACTGCATTCCGACTCAATTTCAACAAAGATACCGGCGATTATGAATATGCAGCCGACGATTTAACCATCAAGTATGGCGGGACCTACACTTTGGAGGTATCGGCGACGGTGGATGGACAAACGCTTTTCGCACGCTCCACCACCACGGTGCCGCAGGCCGGATTTGAAATACTGGAATCCAAATCCAAACTGGACAGCATGCGATTTCGTCAGCGCGACGCCAACCTGGAGCTGGAGAGATTTGCGGTGACCTTCAGCCGCTCGCCGGGCACGGATTTTTATATTTTGTCATTAGCTGCGCTGGACGCCGATGTGGCCACCTTTATTTACGACAATCCATTTGGTGAATTTGACGAAGAAGATGTGGAAAAAGATCTGTTTGATTTTCAATACAATTATACCTGGATTCAGGATACGCCGAAATACGCCGGGGAATCGACAATGGAAGTTTTCTGGTTTTTCACCTGGTTTTATGGACGCTATCGGGCGGTGGTGTACGCCGCGGATAAAAATCTCAAGGAATTTCTACAGACTCACGAAGAGGTAAAAGAAATCGATGGCAATTTTCACGAGCCGGCGTTTCATTTCGAAAGCGATGGCATCGGGGTGTTTGGCTCGGCTATTGCGGATACGGTTTATTTTACTGTGGTGAAATAGAAGAAACATGTGGAATATTTGATAAAGGACTGTCCAAAAAGTCCAAAATAAT
>JBHHXN010000086.1:0-21923 GCA_046757025.1 bacterium | reverse complement strand
ACCACCACGGATCCGGAATTCGTCGATAGCGACGTGTCTTCGGGAGCCACTTTTTATTATCGCGTGGTGGCATTCGACTTCAACGGCAACCGAGGGGTCTTTTCCGATGAAGTTTCGGTGCTGGTCACCAGCGTAGGCGACGAAGACGGAGCCACTATCCCCACGGAATTTGCGCTGCATCAAAACTATCCCAACCCGTTCAATCCGGAAACGCAGATCGCTTACGATATCGCCAACACGGTTCCGGTGTCGTTGAAGATCTACAATTTAATGGGGCAGGAAGTGCGAACTTTAGTGGATGAAACACAACCGGCCGGTCAATACAAAATGCGCTGGGACAGCACGGATAAATTCGGCAACCGTGTGGCCAGCGGCATTTATGTTTATGTTTTAAGAGCCGGCGACATCGTGAAGTCCAAACGTATGACCTTGCTCAAATAGCGAGTTAGTCCCTTTTGAGTAGTTGTAAAATTCAAAGGCCTTCTTTTTTGAGAAGGCCTTTTTTTATTTAATCCAAAGAGAATTATTTGTGTTTCAGTGTAATTCGGTGTGCTTCCGTGTTAATTTTCCGACTTCAAGTTTAATCAGAAATTTATCCATCCGCAGTGTATTTCTAAAGACGATATTGGCTCGGGGTAAGTTTATCTTGTCATTCGTTGTTAAGTTTACGTAGTGTTATCTTATTATAAAGTGCGGTGGAAAATTCACCGTTCAAGTGCCTTCATCCTTCGACTCCGCTCAGGATGAATAGGATTCGCTTCACGGTGGACGGAGTCGAACTGTGAACCCTCTTGTTTAACTCAGTTCCGTCCTCATTTCAAAAAGTACTATTTAATGACTCTGTTTATTAATTCGAAAGAACTTTCGGTCTGAGTCGCGAAATGAATTCAGAAAGCTCATAACTTGTTGTTTTTACATCATGCTTTCCCGTATTTACTTCGGGACTCAGCATGAAGTCAGTTATTCAACCGCTCCATAAACAAAACCGTCGCTGGCTTGCAGCCGTTTGCGGGCTTCGTCTTCATCCACGCCGGCCAGGATCATCACCAACGCGGTTTTAACATGTCCGCCTGCCTGTTTCAAGAAGCGCTCAGCCTGTTGGTAATCCAGTCCTGTGATCATCATGACGGTTCTTTTCGAGCGCTCTTCCAATTTGCGAGAGGTCATCTGCAAATCCACCATCATGTTGCCGTACACTTTGCCCAGTCGAATCATGGCGGTGGTGGTGAGCATATTCAGAATCAGCTTGGTGGCGGTGCCGGCCTTCATGCGGGTGGAGCCCATCACCACTTCCGGTCCCACTACTGGACAAATGGTCACATCTACCTCCACGTGGATTTCCTCGCGCGGATTGCAAGCGAGGTAAATGGTTTTGGCTCCCAACTCCCGGGCTTTTTTGATGGCTGCCAGCACATACGGAGTACGATAACTGGCGGCGATACCGCAAGCCACGTCCCGCTCGCAAAATCCTCTCTCCAACAAATCCCTGGCGCCTTGTTCAGCTCTATCTTCGCTGCCCTCCTGTGAACGCACCAACGCCTCGGGGCCGCCCGCGATAATCCCCTGGACCATTTCCGGTTCCGTACCAAACGTCGGGGGGCATTCCGAAGCGTCCAGCACGCCCAATCTGCCGCTGGTACCCGCGCCGATATAAAACAATCGCCCTTGGTTTTTAAAAGCCTGCACCAGAATCTCCACCGCCTGGGCAATATACGGAATTTCCTGCTCTACGATTTGCGGCACTTTCTTGTCCTCGGCGTTGATGATCTGGAGAATCTCCACGGTAGTTTTGCGATCGATACCCTCCGAAGCCGGGTTGCGGGCTTCCGTAATGAGATTTTTCAGCTCCTCAAAAACGTGGTTTTGCATGATGAACCTTTCGAGTATTTTGTGTACAATTGGATTATGCCTAAAGCATTATAAACAAATTTTGCCCATGATCACCGGTCGGGTGGCTCCTGTGGCGGCCGGCACGTTGTTAGGGATGCCGTTGACGGTCTCGTTCGCCAGCACCGCAAAGCACACCGCTTCTTTGGCATCTAACGGTACCCCGAATTCATCGATAATGCGGATGGGTATTTTTTCAAATTTATCTTTTAAAGATCGCATGAGGTAAGGATTTTTAGCGCCGCCGCCGCTGACGATCAACTCTTCGATTTCCACAAAGGGTGCGATAAACGATTCGTAATTCTGCCTAATTGATGCGACGGTGAGCTCGACTGCGGTGGCGAGGATGTCTGCGGCCGGTAATTTCAAGTCGTCCGCTTCCTTTACAAAACGCTCGCAAAACTCCTGGCCAAACATTTCACGGCCGGTGGACTTGGGCGGCTGGCGGTGGAAATATTCGTGCTGCAGACTACGCCTTAGCAGCTTCACGGAAACGGATCCGGACTGCGCAATCCTGCCGTCGCGGTCAAACGGCTGGTTAAACAGCCGTTGCATGAGCGCATCCACAACCATATTGGCCGGTCCGGTATCGAAAGCCCTCACTTCGCTCATCTGGCAATTTTTCTTTAATACCGTCATATTGGCGATACCGCCCAGGTTCAGTAAAGCGCGATTTTTTTCGGTCGAGCGAAACCGGATCAGGTCGAAATACGGCACCAGCGGCGCACCCTGTCCGCCCGCCGCCAGATCCGCCGGCCGAAAGTCCGCCACCGTCACGATGCCCGTGCGCTGGCTGATCACCGCCGGCTCGCCAACTTGCAAAGTGGACCTGATTTTGTAATTATAATAATCTGCCGCCTCTGGCAGATGATGGATGGTCTGGCCATGAGAGCCAATCAAATCGACCGTTTTCGAATCGACGCCGGCCTCCTTTAACAATCGGTGAACCGCCTCCGCAAAAATTTCACCGACTAAGACATTGATTATGCAGATTTCTTCCACCCTCCCGTGTCCAGGCGTGGATATTTTTATTATTTCTTCTTTTAATCCTTCAGGATAAGGCCAGGTCAAAAAGTGCATCAGCTCGAGCTGTGTGTCAAAACCATGACCGGCAATTTTCACCAGCGCTGCATCCACGCCGTCCACCGAGGTGCCCGACATCAGCCCGACCACCCTTCTTTCTGTTTTTGAAATTACTTGTTCCAGTCTTGATATACTCATCTCATCAGATATCCCACTGTCTATTTTACAAATTTTCGGTACTCTTTTTAAGCTCCCGCGAACGCGCATAAAATTCTTCCAGATTCATACTTTTAAGAAAGACTATGCCGCGGGTGGCGCGAATCAACGCGTTTTGGTGCTCGTTGAAAAACCGTCTTCCGAGACAGGTTTTCAGCATCTGGTACTGTTCCACCTGAATTTCCTGGGCCAGCTCAGAAAAAGGCCCGTCGAATTCAAAGCTCGGAAACGAGGCATCCTTTTGCGTGATAAACGAATTTTTGAATGCGTTATCTTGCAGCGCAAACATGTTCAGCGAAACCGGTACAAAAATATCCGCCTCGCAGGGATGAAACCGGTACCAGACGTTGCGGTAGCCGAGTATTACCAGATCACTACGTCCGGATTCCGCCTCGTACATTTTTAGCGCTTCGGTCATAATTTGCAGTACCTTGTAGTGGGTATCGGGACCGCTGGCTTCGGGATCCAGCGCCACGCTGATGATGTCCGGCCGAACCTGCCTGAGCATTTCCAGCACCGGCGCCACGTCGCGTTTCAGGGTGGGCTCTTCTGTAAAAATATCCCCTTGATAAAACCCCAATCGCAAATGGAAAACCGACTCCGAGTGCCAGCCAAAATAGCCCCACAAACAATCCGCTTCAAACTCCCGGCACATGCCTTTGAGCTGTTGTACTTTGGGCAGATCTTTTTTACCGGGATATTGATTTTTAAAATAGGCGATCAGCTCATCAACCAGTTTTTCGAGGTTGTGCAAATCTGTCTTCTTATAAATAAAAATTAGATTGCGCAGCAACCGACGCAGTACCCCTTTATCTTTCCAGGTGTTGCGATTTGCAGCCACGCCATCTAAATATTGCCAGATATCGCGATTTTTCCCAATAATATTTTCTGGATCAAAATACCTCTCCTTATGCAAATGATCAAAAATTTCTTTTTGCAAAAATGCTTTCAGCTTAACCAACAAATTTAACATGAAATCGTTGGAGACGGCGGTGAAGCCGCTGGTTAGAGTCGCAAAAAAATGGCGATTGCTGTGCTCTCGAATGTGACGCACAATGTACGGCAAATATCCCAACATGAGATCATCGTGATGCGGCTCGGTATGCAAAAAGATTTTGTTTTGATGAATACTGGTACCGCCATCGATTTTTTGAATAAGCCGGCTGCGAATGGTTTGTTTAAGTTCGTCTGTGTTGTCGTTGCGTTTTTTCAACAGCTCTCTTGCGAATCGATCATGTTGAAAATCATCGGAAGTAAGCTGATCGATAGCCTTGCGGGTTTTCAAGGAAAGATCAACGACGATTTTCTCGGCCTGTTCGTCGCTGACTATTTCGCTGCTGGCGATCATTTGCAGCACACGTTCCTGAAGGTACTTGCCCGCACCGCGGGAGATGTAAAATCGTGCATTGGGCAGCCTTTGCAGAACCGTGGCCGGAAAATGAATGTGTTCCGAGTGCTGCACGGCGTCAGCCACAATTCTGGCTTTGGCTTCGCCCGCCGCGATTATGATGGCGACACAGTCGGAATTGCAGGTAATGGTCTTCAGGCCGATAGTGATCACTAGCCGGTTGCGGGAAATTTCGATGCCGCCCAGATCCGTGGCCGCCGTCGCCTGCGTTTCGTAATTTGTTGGTGTGAGGCGGGTAGTTGAAAACAAATCCGAACCGCAGACATTAAATCCGATGTGCCCGTCCGGACCAATGCCGCCTAAAAAGAAGCCGATGCCTCCCAGATCGCGAATGCGCTGCTCGTAATCCACGCACCATTGATCTACCTGTTCCAAAACTTGTTTCTGCAGGCGTTCCTGGGCGTTCTTTCCCCGCCGATATCTGAGTGCCAGGTCCACTCGATAATCCGGCCAAATGTCTTGCAATGATTTTCCGGAGGGTATCCCGATTTTTGAACAGTCGATGAGCATCGCTTTCGCCGGATCTAGATTAAATCCTTCGATGTAGTATTTATTTACATAATAATAAAAACTGTTTTGCTGTTCCGGACTGATAGGATAAAAATCGTCGATTTGCACAAAATGTAAACTGCGCAAATCAGGTTTTTTGTTTGGGTCAACTCCGCCGTCGTCCAATTCTTGTTGCGTATTTTTCCTTCTCCAGGAGCTCAAATAATGGTGGACGTTTTTTATGAAATATTCCGGGGTTTTGCCGGTGGGCAGAGCGATCACACCGCCGGCATTGTTTTGCACCCATTCCAGAAACCGCAGAGCAGCGAGTTTACCCAGCTCGGGGAAATTTTCAACCTGAATGACGCCGATTTTTTCATGGGGAGCGTAGCGCAATTTAAAGGGAGATTTTTGCAGCACCATTTTTTCCACATTCGATATCATCGCCGGTTTCCTCTTTTCTCTTCGTTCTTGAATTTACCGATATCCTGCCACGAATATTGATCTATTCGAAATGCCCCGATTCTTTCACCGGTGCGCGCCAATTGTAAATACCAATCGATAATCGAGAACGCCTCTTCAGTGGGTGCTTTGGTGAAGATGGCCGGAGCAATGACATGCATGCCGCCAAAGGCCAGTTCCACTGTACGGCCCGAAGGCGACCGAACAAGGATTTCCTTCTTTTCAAGCAAGGACTTCCAGCCGCAAAGCAAATGGCACTCGTCAAAAATCAGGTAACGTTTGGTTTGTCTTTGATTGACCGCCAGAGTAGCCAGGCAGTCAGTTTTTTTTTGTTGTTGAACCATCAAATTCAAATCGACGTCGCTGAGAACATCTACATTGTGTAAAAAAAAGGGTTGGTCGTCATCGAAAAAATCCGCTGCCTTTTTCAACCCTCCGCCGGTATCGAGTAATTTTTCCTCCAGAGAAAATTCAATGTGCATTCCAAAATGATTTCGACTTTTTAAAAAATCTATGATTTGCTGAGGGAAATGATGTAAATTGATGATGACTTCGGACACGCCGAAAGTCATAAGACGCTTGAGAACGATTTCAATTAAGGGAATGTCCTGAATTGTAAACAACGCTTTCGGGCGGGTATTTGTGAAGGGTCGAAGCCGGGTTCCCAAGCCTGCTGCAAGTATCATCGCTTTCATGGTTCTCACGATCAATTAATTGGGCTCAGGATTCGCGGCAATTCTCGATGCGAGACTTCCACTTTCAAATTTTTGAATTTTTCCCTCAGATATTTTTCCAATACATTGGCGCAATAAACCGAACGATGTTGACCACCCGTGCAGCCGAAAGCGACTCCGAGGTAACTGAAATTGCGATGTTGGTAATTTTCCACCACCTGCGAAATTAAATCCCGCACGCGAGTTAGAAAGACGTGGACTTCTTCTTCATTCTCGAGAAAAGCGATGACTTCCGGATCGGTGCCGGTTTTGTTCATGTATTTTTTGTGGCGACCCGGATTCGGCAAGGCGCGACAATCAAAGATGAAACCTCCGCCGTGTCCCGATTCATCCTTTGGCAGTCCTTCTTTGTAGGAAAAACTTTGAATTCGGACGGTGAGAGGTAATTGAACGTCGCCCAGTTCCCGCAGCTTTGTGGAGCGTACCATGCGCTGCAGTATGTCCATGAGCGTGGGCAGCTCCACCGGTAAAACCGCGGTGCGCAAAACATACTCGAGGTTGCGAATGGCAAAGGGCACGCTTTGAAGAAAATGAGCTTTGCGCTCATAAAAACCTCGAAAGCCGTAGGCACCCATAGCCTGCATGATTCGGATCAAAACATAGCCGAAATAATATTTCATAAACTCCTCTTCGTCCACCGTTATCCACTGCGACAGCGCGTCGAGGTAAACCCGCATGAGTTTCTCACGTACGTCAAAGGGCAAATTTGCTTTGGCATCGAACAACAACGAGGCGATATCATACTGCAAAGCCCCTTTGCGCCCACCCTGATAATCGATAAAGAAAGGCCTGCCATTGCGAATCATGATATTGCGCGATTGAAAATCCCGATAGAGAAAATAATCCTGTCCCGTTCGCAGCAAACAGGCTGTAAAGCGATTAAAATCGTCTTCCAACTTTTGCTCATTGAAGGGAATCTGCGCCAGCTTCAGAAAATAGTATTTAAAATAATTCAAATCCCACATCATGGACTGGCGATCAAAGCTGTGCCGCGGATAACAGACTCCGTAATTGATGGATTGGCCGGCTTCGATCTGAAATTTTGGAAGACAATGCACGGTTTTCTCATATAAATTAATAATTTTTTGAGGAAATCTCGATGGCACTTTCCAGGATTCGATGAGCAAATCGAATAGTGTGTCATCCCCCAGATCTTCTTCGAGATAAATTCCGGCATCAAGATCTTCCGCATAAATTTCCGGCACCGGCAGACCCAGGCGGAAAAAGTGACGTGAAAAATCTAAAAAGGCGGCGTTTTCATCGCGATCGGCGTTGTCAGCCCCAATCACCGAGCGAACAGAGCTGCGAATCCGAAACAGCTTGCGATTGGAGCCGTGGGATTTCAGCGGTGCCAGATCGATCACTTTTTCGCCAAAATGCGATTCAAACAGTTTTACCAGTTTAGGATGCATAGCCTCATTTAAAACAGATCGGATGCTGAGTAAATAAAGCGTGCTTAGATAGAGTTAAACGCTTTTCAAGTGAGATCATTTTCTTTGGTATCTTTATCAGCCTGGATGTTAAAATCATCAAGCGGAATGTACGGGCATTCGGCGGTTATCTGACACTTTTTGCAAACCACTTTGATCAAATCTAGACCCCCGATTTCGATCTGATTTTCCTTCACGTAATCAGAAAATTCTTTCAAATGTTCACACAACATGGCGACGTTCTCCCATTTTTATTCGGCTAAATTCCCTTTTACTATTCATTGCATCACTTCTTCAAATATGTGGCGCAATTTGAGTGTTGATGAAGGTAAAAAAATAGTCTCAACTCATTGAGGGTGTCAATGAATGACTAACATTTCTCACTTTAAGTTATGCAACTATGTTCATATTAAATAATTAGATACGACAGGTTCACTTCATGCTGAGCGGAGTCGAAGCATGAATTACTGCCAGAACTAGTCACCCTTCGACTCCGTTCAGGGTGAAAGTAGAACAATCAGTAACCTCTTAATTAACAGTTGGATTATGAATCACGTCACGAAGTGAGAAATGTCAATGAATGATCTCCTCTTTCTGAATTGGTGAATACTCCCTGATCAAAATCGCACGAATACTCTTGGGCTGCTGAATTTTTCAGAGGTCAAATAAATTAATCGGCTTCTGCAAAATAAAAAATACGAAGGGGTGATCAGGCGTCAGCCTGCTGCAACCTAAAGAGACTGTGTGAAAACGCGTAAACTACGCGTCTGTCTTTCTGTAGGAATCATTTTAGTTTGGACGTAAAGTGCTGTTTATTAAAAAGATTCTTCCAGCCTGTTCCGAGTAGTTTTCGGAGAATGACAATAGCGGCAAAATTGGTTTTTAGTTTACATTTCGACTTGACACACAGGCTCTTAGGTTGAACACGTTATTTTGCAAAAGTCAAATGAATTTAATGGAAAGGAGCAGCAAAGTCAAGTAAAATCCAAAGCACACATGTGTACCTGCAAGTACATTTATGCCCCAAATTGCACGCGCGTCTCAATTCATTTTCGAACAGATTATGTATTCTTAAAAGGCTTACTTTTTGAATTACAACGAGTTGCGGCACTACAAAAAGTTTTTCGTTATTTTTTGGCCTGACGCTTGCTTAACGAACGCATGAAATTAATTTTACTCAATGATTTTTTATTTACTCTAAATTGGAGGTATTAAAAATGAAAAGATTTTTGTCTTTAATGTGGATTTCCATCCTGGTTGCGATGATGGTGTTTTCTGCTTGCAGCAACGAACAAGCGACGGCCCCGGAAGAAAACGAGGGTGAAAATGCCGAAATCAGCCTGGATAAGGAATTTGGCGGTTACAGCACCAACGACGAAGCTCCGGCCTTTGGCTCATCCGATATGATGGAGGAATTTTCTGAAGATCAAGTCGCTGCGGACACCTATAGTTCTGATCCGAGCTTAATGAATGATTTGAATTCCGACAAAATCAAAGCCTACTTTTTGCGGGTAACCTGGGGCTACCTTGAAGGCAACTCCACGGAAACCGAGGCCACCGATTGGAGTGGCTCCATTGAAATCAACAAGGGCACTCTGCTTGTTCTCAAAACCATTCGCTTCGAAGACAACGATTTTCTGCATCTGCCCAGAGATTCCCGTAAAAAAGTGGAATTTACTTCTTTCACCAAACCGCATTTTGATGGCCTGGCACTGGCCATTCTGGATAACGATTCTACTGACGACGACGTGGAAGGCAGTCTGACCATCAACGCCGGCGCCTATAGCGCTACTGTTTCTTACAGCGATCTAGATTCGTTAGAATTGATAGAAGACGTGGGCAGCAAAGGTCAACAAGTCTCCATCGTCAGCCGCTCAAAAGAGGTCACACCCTTTGCCGGTGGATTTTTTGCTGGACACTGGATCAAAGACAGACCTCACGGCGGCAAATTTCGGGGAAGATGGATAAACAGTCTGGGTACCAATGCTGGCTATCTGCGCGGCATCTGGGGCATCAACCAGTTCGGCAACAAAGTTTTTAAGGGTAAATACATCAGTTTAAATGGCGAATTTCGCGGCTTGTTGGCCGGTCAATGGGCTTATCGAGGGGATGAAAATCGCGGATTTTTCAAAGGCCGCTGGGTCAATCGCGAGCACACCACCGTCGGAACCCTGCACGGGCACTTTAAAACCGGGCGTCAAGGCGACGGACGGGGATTTTTCCAGGGTCGTTACCGGGTTGTAAACAGCGATAACAACAATTAACTTCCGAACCCTTCCTCCTATCCTCTTGTCAACAAAGGAGCGCCGTTCAGTTGTAAAACCGAACGGCGCTTTTTTGTTCCACACCGCACAGATTCGTTTTTATCCAGAAAATCTGTCTCCTTAAAAAGCGAATTCTCTTTCGCCAATTTTTCAATTTAGAATGTAAAATTGTATTGTTTTAAGCTTTTAAATTTAACAAAGTTAATACTCAGAAATTAATAATTCATTCAAAGTTGCCGATTAAATGTTCTGAACTAATCGATCAATTATAACCATTTACCAAATTTACACGCCATGCATTTTTTGAAAACAGGGAGTGAAATATGAAGATTTCAATCATTGGAACCGGATACGTGGGATTGGTGGCAGGCACTTGCTTTGCCGATACTGGAAACGAAGTCATCTGTGTGGATGTCGATGAGAAAAAAATAGATATTTTAAACAACGGCGATATCCCCATTTATGAACCCGGATTAAAAGAGATGGTAGTTCAAAACGCCAAAGAAGATCGCTTGTTTTTCACCACCAACCTAAAACAAGCGGTGGAGAAAACCGAGATAATTTTTATTGCGGTGGGTACGCCTCCGGACGAAGACGGCTCCGCCGATTTAAAACACGTTTTGTCTGTGGCTCGGGATATCGGCAAATACATGAATGACTTCAAAATTATTGTCAATAAAAGTACGGTACCGGTAGGCACCGCCGAAAAAGTAGCGGTAGAAATAAAAAAATACACCGACTACGCTTTTGCGGTGGTTTCAAACCCGGAGTTCTTAAAAGAAGGGGCGGCTATCGACGACTTTTTAAGACCGGATCGCGTGGTCATTGGCACCAGCGATGAAGAGGCTGCTAAAAAAATGAAAGACTTGTACCGGCCTTTCGTACGCTCCGGCAAACCCATCCTTATCATGGATGAGCGCAGCGCAGAATTGACGAAATACGCTGCGAACGCACTGTTGGCCACCAAAATTTCTTACATGAACGAAATAGCGAATTTGTGCGACCTGGTGGGCGCAGACATCGAAATGGTGCGCCAGGGTATCGGCACCGACGCACGAATCGGGCCGCATTTTATTTATCCGGGAACCGGTTACGGGGGTTCCTGTTTTCCGAAAGATGTCAAGGCCATCATCAAGACCGCTAAAGACCACGGTTTTGATTTAAAAATCGTCTCTTCGGTGGAAGAAGTCAACTATCGGCAGAAAACCATTCTGCTGCAGAAAATTAAGTCCTATTTTAAGAATGACCTGCAGGGCAAAACCTTTGCGATGTGGGGGCTGGCATTCAAACCGAAAACCGATGACATGCGGGAAGCGCCCGCAATCGAAATGATCAAAAGTTTAAGTGCGCACGGAGCGAACATCCGGGCACACGATCCGGAATCGCTGAATGTGGCCGAAAGAGAGCTAAAAGACCATCTCAACAGCCACTTAACCTTGTTCAAAAAACGCTACGACGCGCTGGAAGGCGCCGACGCGCTGATCATCATGACTGAGTGGAATGCCTTCCGCGAACCGGATTTTTATTTGATCAAAGAAACGTTGAATCAGCCAGCCATATTTGATGGCAGAAATTTATACGATCCTCTGCGCATGAAACAGCTCAACATCGATTATTTTTCCATCGGCCGCCCGAGAATCAATGGATTAAAATAGAGAGTGAGGAAAGATAACCCATTTGAAGGATTGGAAAGACAAGGTTTCATTTCAATTAACACCGATTCTTTTCATGTAATTGCAGAACAGCCAATCCGTGCTCAAAAAAGTGTTCGGTTTTCTGGCAGCTACAAATGGCTTGATTCCGCAACAGACCAATTCTTCTTTTACGAAACTGCAGGGTTGCGCAAAGAGTCAGCAATTTTAAAAGGTCATTTTTAGGAACGAATCGACGAAGAACCTCCAAGTTGAGGCACGAAGTAGGGTTTTTTCACCTCGCACAGAATGACGTTTATCCTTCTTTGGGCTGTCCCGGCGTGTTTTCAAGTCATCTTATTTTTCCATCTCACAGCCAATAAATCCTTTTTAGCTGGAATTTTTTATCACGCTTCTGCGTTGCAAAGAATGTAAGATGTGATCAATATTTGCCATTAACAAGGAGTCGTTATGAAAGCAGAAGTTCTCAACAGAGTAAAAGTCATTCGACAGGCCATCAAAAATAGATTCCGAAAAGGTCTGAGCACCCGGGATGCCATCGGAATTTCGATAATCGTACACATTGTGATCGGCTCGGCGCTGGCTTCATTTTTGATCGGCACCATGATCGTACAGCCCGCAGACCTATCGCAAACCATTGAATTCGATTTGACCACTGAAGAGGTGTCGAGTGTAAAAGCGGATCAGTTGAACGGTCAAAATTCAGATCAGTTTGGTGTTTCCAATTCAGAAGCTTCCAAACAAGTCGGTAGAGCGAGCACCTTGACTAAAGGCAACATGAACAGAGAAACTACGGTCATGGCGTCGCTGGCCAGTTTAAGTGAATTGAAAGAGTCGTTCAATTTCATTATGGCGCAAGTAACGGCCGATTCGGTTGGCGGGTTTTCTCCGGCCGAGGGGAAAGTGCCGGGCAGCGAATACAATTCTTTTGGATTGAAAAACGGCGACGGCTTTGGCGCAGGGCATGGCGCGGGAATTTACATCGGCGGCGGTTTGTGCGCACCAAGCGCCGCGCCCAATCCCGGCCGATAGATTTAGAAAGAACGTCTTAGTGTTAAAGGGTACTATTTTTAGTACCCTTTTTTTATTTGATCGCAACTTCCCTTCTTTTCCGTTCACCCAATTCCCCCTTTAGGAGGATTTGAGTGAGACATTGTGAAAGAGTTATGTTGTTTTCAAATGGCAGGAGACTGCTTCGTCGCTTCGTTCCTCGAAATGACTGCAATGATAATAAGGAATCGCACTACTAGTGAGGGCAAAAAGTAATGGCGCCACAAGTGGCATCTGGTCAAACTCAAGCGCATTGACAACTAATTGTCAACCAAAAATTAAAAAGGATTGTCAACCACATGACTGATTATCGGTTTTAGTGTCGGACTTAAGTTTTCAATTTTTATGACGATCTCAGGATGGGCTTTTTTAAAAACCCGGAAAATTTCATCTGCAAATCCCTGGCCGATTGCCTTAACGCCAGCAAAATCCAGGGTAATTTCCTTGAACTTATCCAACCCATGAAGCATTCTCTTGGCCTCTGATCTCGAAACATAGTCCGTGCTAAAAAGCTTGACTTGAGCTGTGGTTCTCTCGAACCGGTAATCAAACTCCTGAGGAGCAAAGCGGTCGAAAAGTTCATTTAATTTTCGTTTTGATTTTTTACTGATACTAAAAACTACCTCGGTGCCGGCAATAAATTTTTTTTGCTCAACAAAAACATCTCTTTTCTGATTGTCAAAAATAAGCTGGATTTTGTGAGATCTGAAATGGACGACATCCGCTGCTTTTGAAGTATAAAAAATCCCTTCACCGCTGTGCTTTTCCGCCATCGTGGTCGTTTTGCCTTTAATGAGTTCACCGATGGCGGCATCTTCATCGGGTAAACCGAATTTTTTAAAAATAGAATAGAAAATCCCGATACCGAAATCCCTGATTTGAAATGTAAACTTGTAGGGATCGAGACGGACCGCCACAGCACATTCTTTTGCGTAAGAATGATCAATGGCATTGTTTAACATTTCAGTGAAAGCATAATGAGCGATATCCGCAGCATTTTTACTGAGTTCTCGTCGCAGGTTCAGCACGCCAGCCAATTCATAGAATACTTTATCTTCCTCCAAACCTTTCAAAAAATAGGTTTTGGTAATACGTCTTTGAGAGGGGGCTCTGTGCTTGAAGTTTGCATATCGATAAACGGTTGCTCGGGTCGAGCCTTCCTTCACTACTTTTGAATCCTGAACCAATTCTTTGATGTGCTTGTTGACCGCCTGCCGGGTCATTCCGAGAGCATTGGCCAGCTCGGCGCCGCTTGCCGCTCCTTTCTCTTTTAGGTGTTTCAGGATTCTTTCTCTGGTTTTCATAGAGATAATTATAATAATTGTCAACCAAATTGTCAACCAAAAATATAATTTATTGTCAACTTCTTAACAGACTATAATGGCAAATCTGCAACCAAAAAATTCTGTCCAGTCAAAAAAAGGGAACATAGTCAAACAAAATTCTGTTTATTCTTTTGTATTTGAAAAAGTATTCAAATATCATGTTAAAGAACGCCCCTGGCTACTTAGAGTATCTAAACGGAGATTAAAATGATAAGGTTAACATGCATTCTGGTGCTGTTCTGGAGCATTGTTCCAACGTTTGGCGCACCATCTAAAACCATCCCGGTGGGCAAGGGCCCGGACGCGCTCTTCCTGACCCCGAACCAGCGCTTTCTGTACGTGGCCAATGTCGAAGACACCTTCATCAGCGTCATCGATACGCGTACGGACAAAGCGGTGCGGACCATCGACAGCGCCGACTACCCCTGGGGCTTCGCGCGCCTGGGCAATTCGAACTTCGTTGCGGTCAGCGGCTGGAACAAGGGCGTGGACGTCATCGATTTTACCACGCAGAAAATCGTGCGCTCCAAACGCTACCAGTACCACCTCGGCGGCATCGCCGCCAGCAAAGACGGCCAGACCCTGTTTGTGGTGGCCACCGACGCCAACAAATTGCTCAAAATCGACGCTCAATCACTGAAGGTGTTGGACGAATACCCCACTGGCAACGGGCCGGACGGGGTAGGCATGTCCAAAGACGACCGCAAGATTTACGTCACCAACACCCAAGACGGCACGATTTCGGTTATCCACTTGCAGACGAAAAAAGCCCGTACGCTCAAAGTCGGCGGCAAGCCCGAGCTGATCCACGCCAATCACGACCGCTCCCGGCTGTTCATCAGCAATTTCTTCGAAAACAAGGTGCACATCCTCGACACCGGCACGGACAATATTGTGCACGAAATCGCCGGGCTCGACGGCCCGGAAGAAGCGGTAATGTCGAAGTCCGGGCAGACACTTTACGTGGTAAATTTCAACAATTCAAAAGTGTTTAGCTACGACGCCCGCACGTACAGGAAGCTGCCGCAGGAATTTGAGGTGGGTCGCAAACCCATCGGCATCGTTTCTGCAGTGAATGATACCAAGCTCTATGTGTCCAACTACGGCGACAATGCGGTGTCGGTGATCCGCCTACCGGCAAAAACCAGAAAAAAGTCGGCAACAAACGCTCCAGAAATCCTGGTTAAATTCAAGCCGGGAGTAGATGAGGCAGAGATCGCCGCCTTGAGCGCCGAACTGGGACTGGAACAGGTGAAGGTCATCGCCGCTATTCGCTTGCGGGTGTTTAAGATCACGTCCGGAAAAAGTGTGCAAGAGGTGATCTCCGCGTGCGAAAAGCAGCCATTTGTGGAGTATGCGGAGCCGAATCAGCGGGTGAATATCAAGAAGTCGTGAATTCGATATTTTAACAGACTTCGACTTCGCTCAGCAGGAAGAGACCGAATTTTATTTTTTCCACAATGATGGCAGACCGGGAATTTGAAGATGTAAACGCCCAGAGCTTCAGCAAAACCGCTCGCACCGAGTTTTTCGGAGGCTTAAGTGCACGAACCTTTTACAGCCGCATTCAAGAGACGAGAATGCTCAAAGATGGCGTTCGCGTATTCGATGCCGCCGTGCAGAATGTCTTTGTGTACACAGCGCCGCTGGCTATGGTTTATGGTTTTAATTTTCCACGCAAGTTTGAAAATGGCGGGTTTGTTTTTCAATTAAAGTTTTAGGAATTTCAAAAGTAAAAAGTTATATTCAGATATGAAGCAAATTTTTAATAAAAAAATTGAAGTTAATTTAGTAACTGCGGTTCTAATCGCGGCCACGCTGCAATTCTTTGTGCCGTTGCTCAATGCGGCGGTCTCTGACCAGTGCTGCGAGTCGCAGAAAATGCAGTGCTGTCAGGTAGAGTTCCCTTCGCGAATGGTCTGCTGTCAGAGCGACGAGAATAAAAGTCTGGATGATTCTGCTGCCACTCAGGGAGTTCTGCAAAAACTTAAAAAGGCCCCCAAAAGTCATATTCCTGTATTTGCTTCTGCTACAGACACGTTGCATCTTACCACACTGGAATACATCGAACAGCGCTCCCCAGTAGTCTTCAATTTCAAAGAAGACAAGATTCATAAAAAAATCTCCCTCCTTCTGATTTGATTCGCCACTTCGAGGGAGCAGTACTCCCTACGGCTATCCAGTTTGCTCAGAAACGGGGTTATTACTGAATTCAGTATTTAAAAGAATGCTATAGTCAGTCATTCCCGCGAAAGCGGGAATCCATTTAGAAACAAAGATTTGAGGCGGTCGAAACCTCTGGATGCCCGCCTTCGCGGGCATGACGATTAAGGTTTATATCAATCGAAAAGAGCTTTTATAAGTTCAAGCTGAGTTAACTGGATAGCCGTAAGTACTCCCTCTCTTCTGAAGTTAATCCAATAATTTACTCAAGTCGCCGCTTCCTTGATCAACTTTAAAATGGTCGGAGAAAGGCATTCAATTCAATCGAGAAAGGATAAGTATGACCCGATTCATCTTACTCTGGCCTCTTTTTGTTGCAGCGCACATGCTTTTGTAATTGTGACTGGCCCACATAAAAGAACGGGCCGATTACCGCAAACAGACGGCGGCTCCGGAACATTAACGAGTTTGAATTTATCACAGGAGTATTAAGAATGAAACGAAATTTAAAAGACATGCCTCTTTTGGGGCTTGCTGCTGCCCTGCTCATTGCGGCAGGTTTGTTTTTCTTCGCTTGCAGCAGTGAAAAAACCGGCCGCGATCCCGTCGGGACTAGTGCCGCTGATATCGACTATTACACGTGTACCATGCATCCCTCGGTCAAACAAATGGTTGCGGGAACCTGTCCGATTTGCGCCATGAATTTGACGCCGGTTTACAAAACCGAGCAACCGATTGCACAGATGCACATTGACCCCACCGAGCATGAGCATTCAAGCGACATCGATTATTATACTTGCACCATGCATCCTTCGGTGCATGAAAAGCAACCGGGGAAATGCCCCATCTGCGCAATGAATCTGGTACCCGTTTACAAGGAAGGTGATGAGCCGCAACCAGACGCCGGGGACAAGCAGGTGCGCACAGTGAAGGTTTCGTTGTACCAGCAGCAGCTCATCGGGGTGCAGCGCGACACGGTGAAAATACGCGTCGTGCAAAAAACAATTCGAACAACCGGACGCGTTGTTTACGACGAGACCAAAATTGCGACGGTCAATTTGAAATTCTCCGGCTGGCTAGAGGAGCTTTATGTGGACTATGTGGGGCAGTTCGTCAAACAGGGACAGCCGTTGTTCGCGGTTTACAGTCCGGAGCTGGTTTCGACTCAGGATGAATTATTGCAGATGCTTTCAGAAAAAACTTCAATCACCGCGGCGGGTTCCAAAAACTCTGGTAGGTCGCTGGATGAAATTGCCCGTGAGCGTCTGCGGCTGTGGGGCTTGACCGACGAGCAAATCAAACAGATAGTACAGAGCAAGAAGCCGCAGTTGCGGGTCACTTACTTTTCGCCGTTTACGGGGCATGTAATTGCCAAAAACATTCTGCGGGGTCAGCATGCCCAAGCCGGTATGGATTTGTACAAAATCGCCGACCTTTCAAGCGTCTGGGTCTTTGCGGATGTTTACGAATCGGAGCTGCCGTATATCCGCCTCCACCAGCAAGTGCGGCTGACCCTGCCATACGATTCGAAAGTTGAGTTGCTCGGTCAAGTCGATTACATCTACCCAAGTCTAAATGGCCAAACGCGGACCGCCAAAATCCGAATGGGGTTTTCCAATTCCTGGCTAACCTTGAGGCCGGAAATGTACGCGGATGTGGAAGTCGCCGTAGATCTGGGTGAGCAGTTAGTGGTGCCACAGACCGCGGTGCTCAACACCGGCCGGCGCAAACTGGTGTTTGTGGATCGCGGCGGCGGACGATTCGAACCGCGCGAGATTAAAACCGGCTGGAAAGTTGAAACGTTTTACACGGTTCAGGCTGGACTGCAGGAAGGGGAAGTGGTGGTAAAATCCGGCAACTTTCTCATCGATGCCGAAGCGCATGTGCAGGGTGTTTTGCAGACGATGTAGAGAAAAAACACCACCAAATTACCTTGACGATGTTTGCACTTCTAATTCTCGCATCGATGGTTATGAGTGGCAAGTCCAATTCGAGGGCGGTCGTAACAATAATTCGATCGGGCATATCGAGAATTTTCTTTCTGGATATTGACTGTAATGCGCGAATGGTTTGGGGTGTGATCTGACAGAGAGAATAGTTCGAGGGTGACCTGCCAACAGATCAATCACCGTTTTGATGGCTTTTTGAGGAATCTTTGCTTTTTCCATTAAATAAACGATTTCGACCAAGACAATTGCATGAATATGAATTTGTCCTTGCCCTGCATCGATTGCGTTGAAAATGGCCGTTGCTTTACTGGAAAGTCTCTTACTTCGAAAGAGATACCAGAGCAAAGCATGTGTGTCCGTGACGTATTTTTGCATCAAACGTTTTTGCCAAGATTTTGCCACATTTCTTTGCGGGCTTCGGCAATGTCATTTTCTGAAATGTCGACCCCATATTTAGCCAGGATTCCGCCGAGTTTGATGGCATTGGAACGGTCTGAACGTTTTTTGGGGGCTTTGATAGATTCAATATATTCTAAAACTTTCTGCAAGCCATCGTCCGACAACGATTTGAGCGCGTCATATACTTGCTGTGGAGAAATTTGAGAATTCATTTCAACACCTTTATTTTTAACAAAGATAGTTCATTTGCACAATTTTTTCAAGAACAATCTGGAGCAATTTATCATGATAGAAAAATTAATCGAAATTAGCGCCCGGAATAAATTCCTGGTGCTGCTGTTCACAGCCGTCCTCGCGGTCTGGGGGGGCTGGGCGCTTTTGAATACGCCGCTGGACGCCATTCCCGACCTGTCCGACACCCAGGTTATCATTCTCACGGAATGGCCGGGCCGCAGTCCCGACATCGTGGAAGATCAGGTCACCTATCCCATTGTCACCAGCCTGCTGGCCGCCCCGGAAGTGCAATTCGTGCGCGGACAGACTTTTTTCGGACTTTCCTTTGTTTACGTGATTTTTGAAGAAGGTACCGACATCTACTGGGCGCGAAGTCGAATTTTGGAGTACATGAACGAAATCGAAGCGCAGTTGCCGGAGGGCGTCACCCCTACCCTGGGTCCGGACGCCACCGGCGTCGGCTGGGTTTATCAATACGCCCTGGTGGATCGCAGCGGCCGGCACAACCTGGCCGACCTGCGTTCGTTTCAGGACTGGCATCTCAAACCGTGGCTGGAATCGGTAGCCGGCGTGGCGGAGGTGGCTTCGGTGGGCGGCTTTGTCAAGCAATATCAAATCGAAGTCGATCCGAACCGGCTGCTGGCCTACAATCTGCCGCTGCAGCGCTTAGTTCAAGTTGTGCGCGCCAGCAACCAGGACGTCGGCGGCCGCACCCTGGAAATGGCCTCCACCGAATTCATGGTGCGAGCGCGCGGGTACATCCAGTCACAGCAAGACATCGAAAACATTTCCCTGGGTGCCAGCAGCGACGGCACGCCGATTTTTGTCCGCAATGTCGCCAATGTCACCGTGGGGCCGGATACCCGCCGCGGCATCGCCGAGCTGGACGGTCAGGGGGAAACCGTCGGCGGCATCGTCATCATGCGCTACGGCGAAAACGCTTACAAAGTCATCGAACAGGTAAAGGCGAAAATCGCGCAGGTGGAGTCGGCGTTGCCAGAAGGCATGGAAATCGTCGTCACTTACGACCGCTCCGATCTCATCGGTCGGGCCATCCGTACCCTCAGGGAAAAGCTCACCGAAGAAATGATCATCGTCAGTCTGGTGATCATTCTCTTTCTTTTGCACTTTCGCAGCGCGCTCATTCCCATCCTGTCGCTGCCCATCGCGGTTCTGATCTCCTTCATTCCGATGTACTACCTCGGTATCAGCGCCAACATCATGAGTCTGGGCGGCATCGCCATCGCTATCGGCGTCATGGTGGACGCTTCCATCGTGCTGGTTGAAAACTGCCACAAAGCCCTCGACCAATGGCAGATAGCGGGTCGCAAAACAGCGCGTATCGATGTGCTGATAAAAGCCATTCGTGACGTCGGCAAACCGATCTTCTATTCGCTTCTGATCATCACGGTTTCCTTTTTACCCATCTTCACCCTGGAAGCACAGGAAGGCCGCTTGTTCAAACCGCTGGCATACACCAAGACCTTTTCCATGCTGTTTGCCGCCATTCTGGCCATTACCCTGGCGCCGGCGCTCATTCCGATTTTTGTGCGCGGAAAGGTTCGCTCGGAAGAAAAAAATCCCATCAGCCGATTTCTGATCTGGATATACCTGCCCTTGGTTAATTTTGCCCTGCGCTTCCGCAGATGGATCATTGCCGCGGCTTTGCTCCTGCTTATCGCGACGGTGCCGGTTTTCATGATGTTGGGCACCGAATTCATGCCGCCGCTCAACGAAGGTTCGATTCTGTACATGCCCACCTCCATCCCCGGCATGCCGCCGGCAGAAGCCAAAAAGATTTTGCACACCCAGGATAAAATTCTCGCCAGCTTTCCGGAGGTAGAACGGGTCTTTGGCAAAATAGGTCGATCGAGCACCGCCACCGACCCGGCGCCGCTCAGCATGGTGGAAACCACCATCACCCTCAAGCCGCCAGAGCAGTGGCGGCCAGGAATGACCTGGGATAAAATCGTGGCCGAGATGGATCAAAAACTCAAGTTCCCCGGCATGGCCAACATCTGGTGGATGCCCATTCAAACCCGCACTGAGATGCTGACCACGGGCATTCGCAGCAATCTTGGAGTCAAAGTTTTCGGGCCGGATTTGCAGGAGAGCGAGCGCATCGCGGTGGAAATCGAGCAAGCCCTGCGAGAATTTCCAGGTACGCGCAGCGCTTTTGCCGAACGCTCTACCGGCGGCTATTTAGTCGATTTTGACATTCGACGCAAAGAAGCGGCTCGGTACGGGCTGACCGTCGGCGACGTCGAGAACATCATTCAGAGCGCCATCGGCGGCATGAACATCACTTACACTATAGAAGGCAAAGAACGCTACCCCATAAATGTGCGCTATGCCCGCGAGCTGCGCGACGATCTGGAATCCCTGCAACGCGTCCTGGTTCCCACTGCCAACGGCGCGCAGGTACCCATCGGTCAGCTCGCCGAAATCGTCCCGACCACCGGCCCGCCTATGATTCGCAGCGAAGCCGGCTCCAAAGTGGGCTTTGTGTTTGTGGACGTCGAAGACAAAGATTACGGCCGTTATGTGCAAAAGGCGCAGAAGCACATTCTGGAAAAAGTCGCGATTCCGCCGGGCTACACCCTGGCCTGGGCCGGGCAGTACAAATACTTGCAGCGCTTACGAGAAAAGTTGAAAATCGTCATTCCCATTACGATTTTTCTCATTTTTATGCTGCTTTATTTCAATTTTAAATCGATTCCGAAAAGCTTGATCGTGATGTTATCGGTGCCCTTTGCAGCCATCGGCGCGGTGTGGCTGTTGTGGCTGCTCGATTACAACACCAGCGTGGCGGTCTGGGTGGGCATCATCGCTCTGGCGGGCGTGGCCGCGGAAACCGGCGTGGTCATGATCGTCTATCTGGATGAATATTTTGACCGTTACCAGCGCGAAGGTCGCATGAATTCGTTAGAGAATTTGCATGATGCTGTGACCGGTGGGGCGGTGCAGCGGGTGCGCCCGAAGATGATGACCGTCGGCACCACTATTCTCGGGCTTTTGCCCATCATGTGGTCTGCGGGCACCGGCGCCGACGTCATGAAGCGCATCGCCGCGCCCATGGTTGGCGGGCTGGTCACCTCCACGATTTTGACGCTGCTGGTGATCCCGGCGATTTATGTACTATGGCGCGGCAGACAAATTAAAACAAAATAAAAGCAAATGAATATCTAACATTTCTCACTTTAAGTTATGCAACTATGTTCATATTAAATAATTAGAT
>JBHHXN010000085.1:0-22159 GCA_046757025.1 bacterium | reverse complement strand
TTTTATAAGTTCAAGCTGAGTTAACTGGATAGCCGTAGAAGCAATCTCCTAACTTTCTGAAAATAAGGAGATTGTTTCGTCTTTGCACTCCTCGCAATGACTGCAACGGTAATACGGAATCGCGATACTTAGGGACCCTCAGGTTAAAACGGCCACTCGAAATCATCATCTTCCGATAGCGTTTGCTCCAGGGCATAGAAAAGTTTTCACGATTCAGTTCCCTCCACTTCAATTTAACTTCCCTCGTCAGACCTCACTCAAGGTGGGGTGTGGTATGATCCCGTTTCCAAAATGACAGGATGTACGACGAACCAAACTCAGGGGGCTTTGTCATTCTCCCAAATTTGCTCGTTGCCGACCCCGAAAAAACTCCGAGCAAGCAGTAGGAATCTTTATTAATTGTCACAAATCAGCCTGGGTTATCATTCTGAGCACAAGCTCTGGATTCTTTGCTCATCTCCACTGGTGCGGAAGTGCGAAGAATCTCTTAACTTGTTCGCGAGGTGCTTCGCGCGCACATACTGCCGGTGCGATGTTCAGTATTTGGAAGTTTGCGCTTAGCACGACGGTTTAGGCTGAATCGTTACTCTTAATTTAAAGTAAAGTGCTGTTTTATAAAAAAGATTCTACCAGAATGACATCAACCATTCAGTACCTGAGGTTTGACATTCCGCCCAAATTTCTACTTGTAAAAGTGTTGATTAATTCGTATTTTGCACGTTTGTTTATATGTTGAGCAACGTGCACAAACTGGAGTGGCGCCATTAACGAATTAATACGCCTCAAAAAATATTTAAGTCGTCATAAAAAAAGTCTGATGCTCGGCTGCGGCTTTGTGATCATTACAAATTTGTTTGCATTGATTGGCCCCTGGGTTTTGAAGCAGGCCATCGACACCCTTAAGCTACAAATAACCACAAACGCGCTTCTGAAGTACGCGGCTTTGCTGGTGGGTGTGGCGCTGCTGGAAGGCCTGTTTTTGTTTCTCATGCGCCACACCATCATCGGGGTTTCGCGCAAAATTGAATACGATTTGCGCAATGATTTTTTTAGTCATATTCAAACACTTTCCCAAACCTTCTACCACAAGTTCAAAACGGGCGATTTGATGGCGCGCGCAACCAACGACCTGGAAGCGGTACGTCAGGTGGTGGGCCCGGCCATCATGTACTCCTTTAATACGATGGTTTCCATGACCGCTTTTATTACGGTCATGGCGCTTATCAATGCTAAATTGACTTTATTGGCCCTGGCGCCATTTCCCATCATGGCGCTGACGGTGTACCGTACAGCTAAAAAGCTTCACCATATCTACCAACAGATTCAAACTCAATATGCCAGCATCACTTCCAAAGTGCAGGAAAACCTCGCCGGCATGCGGGTGGTCAAAGCTTATGTGCAGGAACAGCGTGAAATTGAAAGTTTCAAAATCTTAAATCGAGAGTATATCAAGCGCAATTTGAGCATGGCTAAAATACGAGGAATTTTACTCGCCTCCATGACTTTGCTGGGCGCCTCGGGCACGCTGATCATTCTGTGGTATGGCGGTCATTTGGTCATGCATGACGCCATATCCCTCGGCGAATTTGTGGCCTTTTTTGCCTATCTCGCCCGCCTGACCTGGCCCATGATTGCACTGGGTTGGGTGATCAATTTGATTCAACAGGGTACGGCTTCCATGGGGCGCATCAATCGAATTTTTGAAGTGGAGCCGGAAATTAAAGATGATGAACATACAAGGAGCGAAATTCAACAGGTAAAAGGTGAAATCGAATTTCGCAATGTTTCGTTTTCTTACAATGGCGTCCCCGTGCTAAGAAATATCAACTTGCAGATCAAGCAAGGCATGACTCTGGCCATTGTCGGAAAAACGGGTTCGGGAAAATCGACCCTGATCAATCTCATCCCGCGCTTGATAGAAACCAGTGAAGGGGAGGTACGAATAGACGGCGTCAACATCAAGGAAATCCCTTTGCAAACATTGCGGGGCGCCATCGGTTACGTTCCTCAGGACCCTTTTTTGTTTTCGGATTCCATCAAAGCCAACATTGCATTTGGCGTGCCCTCGCCCGACCTGCAGGCAATCGAACAAGCGGCGGCCGATTCCCAGATAAAAAATGAAATTCTGGAGTTTCCGCACGGTTTTGACACCATACTCGGAGAGCGCGGTATCAATATTTCTGGTGGACAAAAGCAGCGAACCGCCATCAGCCGCGCCATCATCCGCAAGCCGCGTATCCTGATTCTGGACGATTCGCTGTCGGCGGTGGATACTTACACTGAAGAGGCGATCCTGACGCAACTGCGCGGGATCATGAAAGAACGTACCAGTATCCTCGTTTCGCATCGCGTTTCAGCCGTGCGGGAGGCCGACCTGATCGTGGTTTTGGATGACGGTGCGATAAAAGAAAGCGGTACCCATGATGAGCTGTTAGCCAAGGATGGGCTTTACGCTGAATTGTATCGGCTGCAATTGTTGGAAGAAGCCCTGGCGAGTTATTGATGATGAGTAAAGGGTGGAATGGTACGGATGCGTCAAAACCACAAAAAGCGTCAGAATTGGCGGTATGATGTCATCAATTCTGAGAGACGCCGTTGTTGAAAAAAGCGGAGTAACCGAATTTTGAGTCAAAATTTTCACGAGGAGGAAATCCTCGAAAAATCTTACGACAGCCGATTGATGGCTCGGTTGTTGTCGTATTTAACGCCCTTCAAAACCGTAGTGGTGTTGTCTGTTTTTGTGCTTTTGGTCGCTTCCTTCACACAACTAGCCGGACCGTTCCTCACGAAATTGGGTATCGATAATTATATCGCCAAAAATGATTTCAGTGGGTTAAATATCATTTGCCTCCTATTTCTGGGTATTTTGGTGGTTGAGTTTTTTCTGATTTTTTTGCAGACCTACCTCATCAACTGGATAGGTCAGAAGGCCATGTACGATTTGCGAAAACAATTATTTGCTCACATTCAAAAATTGCCCATTCCTTACTTCGATAAAAATCCCGTGGGTCGCATCGTGACCCGGGTCACCACCGACATCGAGAGCCTCCACCAAATGCTGTCTTCGGGCGTGGTGGCCATATTTGGCGACATTTTCAAATTACTGGGCATCGTCGTGATTTTGCTGACTTTAAACTGGCGTCTGGCTCTCATCACGTTTTCGGTGCTGCCGTTTTTGTTTTATGCGACTTTTTTGTTCAAGAAAAAAGTCAGAGGTTCCTTTCGTCAGATTCGGGTGCGCATCGCCCGCATCAATGCTTTTCTTCAGGAAAACATCACCGGCATGGCGGTGGTTCAAATTTTTAATCGCGAAAGAAAGAATTTTGAAAAATTCGATCAGCTCAATCACGACCATCTACAAGCCTACTTGAAGACCGTCTTTTATTTTGCGCTTTTTTACCCCTCAGTGCGCATTATCAGCTCGGTCGCCATCGCCCTGATCGTCTGGTATGGCGGTGGTCGCATAATTCAGGGAGCTTTAACTTTTGGCGCATTAGTAGCCTTTATTCAGTACGCGGAAATGTTTTTCCGACCGATCATGGATCTTTCAGAGAAATACAATATCATGCAGTCAGCTATGGCCTCTTCTGAGCGGATCTTTGGCTTGTTGGATACGCCCATTGAGCAAAGAGCTACAGCCACGGTCAAACTGTCCAAACCCGCTAAAGGAGAAATCGAGTTCAAAAATGTTTGGTTTGCTTACAATAAAGACGATTACGTATTAAAAGACATCTCTTTTCGAGTTGAGCCGGGAGAAAAAATCGCTTTTGTGGGAGCAACCGGCGCCGGCAAAACATCCATTATGAATTTGTTGTTGAAATTTTATGAAGTGAACAAAGGTGAAATTTTCCTGGATGGAAGAAATATCAAAAAAATTGACCAATCCGAGCTGCGTGCGAATTTTGGAATGGTGTTGCAGGATGTCTTTCTTTTTGACGGCACGGTGGAATACAACATTCGACTGGGTAACCGGAACATTTCGGACGCTCGGCTTCAGCAAGCGGCGCGTGATGTACATGCCGACAGCTTTATTCAAAAGCTGCCGCAAAAATTCCAACAGCCCGTGCAAGAACGCGGTCGCAGTCTTTCCGTGGGGCAGCGGCAGCTTCTGGCTTTTGCCAGGGCTCTGGCGTTCAATCCCGCGGTGCTGATTTTGGATGAAGCCACCTCCAGTGTGGACACCGAGACCGAAATCCTGATTCAGGAGGCCCTGGAGCGATTGATGCAAAACCGCACATCGCTGGTGGTGGCACACCGTCTGTCAACCATTCAGAACGCGGATCGGATTATCGTGTTGCACAAAGGTGAAATTCGCGAAATGGGCACGCATCAGGAGCTGTTAGCGTTGGGAGGCCTTTATTACAAGTTGTATCAACTGCAATACGCGTATCAAGAAAAAGAACAAAGAGCTGCTTAGGTTATTTATTTATGAAAATATTTTGGAATATGTTGACGATGAAAAACTTGGTAATAGGGTTGTTGGTGCTGTTTTGGGTGGGCTGTGTCGTAGCGCCACAGGTTCCTTACTCACAACTGCAATTTTCCAGAAAAGCCAATCCGTTCAAAAGTGAAAATCTCGGCAACGATTATCTCAGGTCGTTGATGGTGAAAATGGCCGGCCGTCAGTTTGGAGACCTCATTTTTAAAAGAAACAGCCAGGTTTACTGGATTCTGCCTGAAATTGACAAAGTTGAACTGGAAATCATCGCCGAAGAAGAGCGAATCAGTGAAGACGAATACCAAAGCCGCATCAAGAGATTTGCAGACCTACATGAAAAATATCTTGTGTTTGCACTGGACTTACGACTGCCGTTTTATTCTAAATGGACCCAAAAAGAGTTAGATGAGTTTATCAAAACCAACCTCATCGTGACACTGGAAAACGGCAGCGGAAACGTTTACCTGCCTGATGATATCAACTTTCGGGTTATTGAACGATTTCAGGAATTGCAGTTGAAGAGAAGCGCATCGACGGCGGCGGACGAATTGGAGGTGCGCATTCCTTTGCGTGCCATTTTTAAACGAGTAGACGAATCCGGCGCCATCGTCACGGCTTCCACTCGTAAAATTTCACTCAAGCTGCGACTGCGCAAAAATCCTCCGTTTCGCCTGGGTTTTTTCGACGATAAATTTTTTCAAGGCTTTTTTTGGAAAGTCAAATTTGATTAGAGCAAAAAAAAGCCCCCAGCACAACTGCCAGGGGCCCGGAGGGAGGAAAAAATGAGGTATTAGAGGAAACGGTATCCTGTACCATGTATTGTCTCAATGTATTGCGAGGGGTATTTATACTCACCCAACTTCTCGCGTAATCTCTTGATATGAACATCTACGGTTCGGTTTGTGACGTAAACCCGCTTGCCCCACACTTTTTCTAAAATCTCTTTTCGTGAAAACACGTTCATGCGACGTGAGGCCAACAAATACAGCAGCTTGAATTGAATATACGTTAAATCGATGGGTTTGCCCGCTTTGCTCACTCGATGTTCATCCAAATTAATTTCGATATCTTTGACTTTGATTTTTTTGCTTGAATTTGACGAAAGTCGGCGGCTGATGGCCTTAATTCTCGCGACCAGCTCTTGCTTGTTAAAGGGTTTCGTAATAAAATCATCGGCACCCATTTCCAATCCTTTAACTTTCAATAGATCGTCGTCGCTGGAAGAAATGAGAATGAGGCCGGTATTTTTGGTGCCAATGTCGTCCTTTAACTCCAAACAGGTTGTCCATCCCAGGTCACCAAATTCATCTAAATCGATTACGACCACTGACGGTTTTTCGCGCATGGTGATTTCGAGCGCGTTGCCGATGTCCTCAAAATGGCTGGATGCGAATCCTTCCTTTTCCAACACCGCGTCTAAAATTCTGCCGCCATTCATTTGGGATTTATCAAAAAGAATTACACTTCCATTTTCCACCTTTTCCATGATAAGCCTCCAAAGGTTTGTGACTATTATGAATGCTAAAACAGCTTTTATTTTGACATTGACCTGGTCTCACACCGGGATACGTTGCGAATTCATTTTGTTTGAATCGCGTCTCTAAACCCTTCCAATTTCAATTTCGTTTAGGACACACCGGCGATCCCGGCGGAGACGCTGCTGTTTCTCGTAGAGATGTTTATTTCGTTTGTTAGCCTGCTCAATGATTTGTGGTGTGCCAATTTGCAACATTTATGCCAGTTTTGCAATAGTCATGAATGTTTGATGTTTTTTGTGGGCATTTTTTCTTTATTGAAATAAAAATCAGGCCATATCTTTTTATGTTTCAGTAAGTTAATGAGGGATATCTTTTTTGAAATGTAATTGCAAAAAAATATTATATTGAGTATTTGCTCAATTTGAGTGAGCTGAATAGTGATATTTTATACGGTTTGAAATCATACAAATGGACGAAAATAGTACAGTTGGTCGCAATTTGATACAATATTTTAGCAATTTTTAAATTATTGAGTCAAATACGGCTTGTTGCAAAGGTTAAAATTCAAAGTGTAAAAACTACACACATTTCATGAAAGCATTTGCTTTAATTTTATATAAAATAGTCAATTTTAACTGTCTAAATTTCATTCTTCCGGCAAGATGAACCACTACAGCGAATCGGTTATAACAAAAGTCAGGTTTGGTAAAAAAACCGCAAAACTTTAATTTTAAAATGCTTGCAAATTACTCTTTATTATACTATATTTTTGAGTTTTTTATTTCTATGATTTCACGAAAATGGAGGAGTTATGCAACGCAGGAAAGTTATCATTATGGGAGCTGCAGGAAGAGACTTTCACAATTTTAATGTGCGGTATAAAGAAAATGATAATTATGAAGTTACTGCTTTTACGGCCACACAAATTCCCGATATTGAAGGCCGGGTATTTCCATCTAAATTAGCCGGCGAATTGTACCAGGATGGCATCCCCATTCATCATGAAAATGAGTTGACAGATCTGATTACAAAACACAGGGTAGATGAGGTGGTTTTTTCGTATAGCGACGTTTCTCATGAATACGTTCAGCATAAAGCGGCGATGGTCCAAGCCGCCGGGGCGGATTTTGTTTTATTAAACGCCCAAAATACCATGCTCGCCAGCACCAAACCGGTGGTCGCAATTTGCGCAGTTCGCACGGGTTGTGGAAAAAGCCAGACCACGCGCAAGGTTGCGCAGGTGTTGAAAGCGTTAGGTAAGAAATTGGTGGTGGTCCGGCACCCCATGCCGTACGGGGATCTCACCGCACAGCGTTGCCAGCGTTTTGAAAATTACGAAGATTTAGATAAACACAATTGTACCATAGAAGAACGAGAGGAATATGAACCGCATCTGGCCATGGGAACCATCGTTTACGCGGGCAACGATTATCAGACTATTCTGTCGCAAGCCCAGGAAGAAGCGGATGTGGTTATCTGGGATGGCGGCAACAACGATACGCCGTTTTTCAAGCCCGATCTGCATATCGTCGTGGTGGATCCGTTGCGGCCAGGACATGAGTTGAGCTACTACCCCGGAGAAACCAATTTGCGCATGGCCGACGTGGTGGTGATCAACAAAGAAACCTCTGCCTCGCTGGCCAACATCGAGCAGGTTCGGACCAATGTAATCGAAACCAACCCCCATGCTGTAATTATCGACGCCGCGTCGCCGATTTTTGTGGAGAATGCCGAAATCATCAAGGGTAAGCGTGTGCTGGCTGTGGAAGATGGGCCTACCTTAACACACGGCGAGATGAAATTTGGTGCAGCCGTTGTAGCAGCTGATAAATATGGCGCTGCCGGCCTGGTCGATCCTCGACCGTTTTTGGTGGGCTCCCTGCAGCAAACCTTTGAATTTTACCCTGAAATCGGCACGGTTTTGCCGGCCATGGGCTATGGTGCCGAACAGATCAAAGATTTGGAGAGCACCATAAATGCCAGCGACTGCGAGGCCGTGATCATCGGTACGCCCATCGATTTGCGCAAACTCATCACGATCAATAAACCCGCCGTCCGAGTGACCTACGAATTGCAGGAAATCGGAATGCCAAATTTAACGGAAATTTTGAATCGATTTGCCTGAGACGGTTTTGGAAATTCACGCAGAAATTCAATGAACGATTTTCAGCAGAACACTGGATTGGATACGAAAAAGGGTACCGTCGCCGTAGTGGCTCTGGGGGGAAACTCCATTACTCGTGAATTTGAAGAAGGCAATATCACCCAGCAATTTGCCAACACCCGCCAAAGTTTGATCGGGGTTCTGGAGTTGATCAAAAAAGGCTACCGCATTGCCATCACCCACGGTAACGGCCCGCAAGTAGGAAATTATTTAATTCGAGTTGAAGAAACTCGACATCTGGTGCCGCCGTTGCCTTTGGGTATCATCGTCGCCGACCTGCAGGGTGGAATGGGTTACATGATTCAGCAATCATTGCAAAACAAACTGCATTTACGGGGAATCGAGCGCGAAGTGGCCACCCTTCTGACCCAGGTAATAGTGGATAAGGACGATCCTTCCATCGTCAATCCTACTAAATTCGTGGGACCGTTTATTTCAAAAGAGGATATTCATGAAGTGGTGACAAAACGAGGCTGGGTGGTGAAAGAAGACCCCGGCCGCGGCTATCGTCGGGTGGTGCCTTCGCCAGCGCCTCTGGAAATTGTGGAAAAAGACACCATTCGAGATCTTATCAATAACGATGTGATTTTGATATGCAGCGGCGGCGGCGGCATTCCGGTGTACGTCACGCCGCAGGGAACTTACGAAGGCGTAGACGCTGTCATCGACAAAGATCTGGCCGCCGCAGCATTGGCCAGAGACATTGGCGCCGAAGATCTCTATATTTTGACGGCGGTTGAGAAAGTGGCTTTGAATTTTCGCAAACCCGATGAAATTTTATTGGACAAATTGACTGTGGAAGAGGCAAAAAAGTACCTTGCGGAAGGGCAATTCCCCATGGGCAGCATGGGACCCAAGGTGCAGGCAGCCATCAATTTTCTCGAAACCGGCGGCAAGCTGGTGGTGATCAGCTCCATCGAAAAAACCCGTGAGGCCATTCACGGTGAAACCGGCACCCGAATAGTTGCTTGATGACTTGAAAAACATTGAAATGGCAGACAAACTCATCGATTTTTTGATAATGTCAAGAACTTAAAACGTCAGGAGGTTTTCAATTGAAAATTCACGAATATCAGGGTAAAGAAATTTTGAAAAAGTTTGGCGTGGCAGTACCACGTGGCAAGTTAGCGACCACTCCCCAAGAAGCGAAAAAATACGCAGCCGAATTGGGCGGAACCGTGGTGGTTAAAGCCCAGATACACGCAGGCGGGCGCGGCAAAGGCGGTGGTGTAAAACTCGCAAAAAGTCCTGAGGAGGCTGAAAAAATCGCCAACGAAATGATCGGGATGAATTTAGTGACCCATCAAACGGGTGCGCAAGGCAAAAAGGTTAGAAAAGTGTTGATCGAAGAGGGTCTGGAAATTGCGCGGGAGCTGTACCTGGGCGTGGTGCTGGATCGCTCCACCGGTCAACTCGTGTTCATGGCCAGCACCGAAGGCGGTGTGGAAATTGAAAAAGTGGCCAGCGAAACGCCGGAAAAAATTCTGAAAGAATATATCGATCCGGCCGTGGGATTTCAGGCCTTTCAGGCGCGCAAACTGGCTTTTGGATTGGGACTGCAAGGGGAGCAGGTGAAAAACGCCCTGAAGTTCTTTTCAGCCCTGTACCGGGCTTATACGGAGTCGGACTGCTCCCTGGCAGAAATCAATCCCCTGGTGGTGACAAAAGACGGTCAGGTGCTGGCGTTGGATGCCAAAGTGAATTTCGATGATAATGCGCTTTATCGGCATACGGATTTCAAGGAATTGCGTGACCTGCACGAAGAAGAGCCTCTGGAAGTGGAAGCATCCAAATACCTCTTAAATTATATCAAACTGGACGGCGAAGTGGGCTGCATGGTCAACGGCGCCGGCCTGGCCATGGCGACCATGGATATGATTAAATTAGCTGGCTCCGAGCCGGCGAACTTTTTAGACGTCGGCGGTTCAGCCAGTGCGGAAACCGTGGAAAACGGCTTCAAAATTTTACTTTCGGACAAAAATGTTAAAGCGGTATTGATCAACATTTTTGGCGGCATTGTGCGCTGCGACCGCGTGGCAAAGGGCGTCATCGAAGCGGCTTCTAAAATGGACATCTATGTGCCGGTGGTGGTGCGGCTGGAAGGCACCAACGCGGAAGAAGCGGCGCAAATTTTAGAGCAGTCCGATTTTTCATTTGAGGTGGGCCGCACTTTTGAAGAAGCCGCTCGCAAAGTTGTGGCGGCCATAAATTGATCGGTAAAAGCCAACATGATACAGTGAAAAGCTTAGGCATGTGAAGTGAATTTTTGAAAAGGACAAATTTAAAGGAGATTGAAATTGAGCATTTTAATTGATGAAAATACGCGCGTCGTGGTTCAGGGTATTACGGGCAGTGAAGGAACTTTTCATACCCGTCAGATGATGGAATACGACACCAAAGTGGTTGCGGGTGTCGTGCCTGGCAAGGGTGGTCAAAAGTTTGACGATAAGGTGCCGGTTTTCAACACCGTGGTAGAAGCGGTTGCGCAGGAAGGTGCGAATGCCTCAGCGGTTTTTGTGCCGCCGCCATTTGCAGCGGATGCGGTGATGGAAGCCTCTCAAGCTGGCATTGCCTTGATCGTGTGTATCACCGAAGGCATTCCCACAAAAGATATGATCGACGTGCATCAATATTTGAAAAGCCATAACACCCGCCTGGTGGGGCCAAACTGTCCGGGAGTGATTTCGCCGGGTAAATGCAAGATCGGCATCATGCCGGCATTTATTCACCAGCCCGGCAAAGTCGGTTTGATTTCACGCAGCGGCACGCTCACTTACGAGGCGGTGAAACAGCTCAGCGATCTGGGCATTGGCCAGTCCACCTGCATCGGCATCGGCGGCGACCCCATCATCGGCACCACTTTTACAGATGCCTTGAAATTGTTCAAAGAAGATGCGGACACTGAGGCGGTGGTGCTCATCGGTGAGATTGGCGGAACGGCAGAGCAGGAAGCGGCGGCATACATCAAAGCCCATTTTGATCGGCCGGTGGTGGCGTTCGTTGCGGGCCGCACCGCCCCGCCGGGACGGCGCATGGGTCATGCTGGCGCGATCATTTCGGGTAGCGAAGGCACGGCCAAAGAAAAAATCGAAATCCTGCAAAGCGCCGGTGTGCACGTGGCCAATAGTCCCGCTGAAATCGGCATCACCATGCAAAAAGTGCTCTGAGCACCCCCATTTAAACATTCAAATAATTGAATTTTGATAACGATTTAATAAAGGAGTCACGTTTGTGGAGCGTACATTAGCTATTTTGAAACCGGATTGTACTGATGGAAAATTAATTGGAAAAGTCACGGCCCGCATCGAGCAGGCGGGTTTCAAAATACTTGCTATGAAAATGGTGCATTTGACCCGAGAAAGTGCCAGCGAGTTTTATGCGGTTCATCGCGAGCGATCTTTTTATGGAGAGCTTGTGCAATTTATGAGCTCGGGCAAATCCGTGCCAATGGTGTTAGAAAAAGAAGATGCCGTGAACGCCTTTCGGGAGTTGATAGGCGCCACCGATCCGGCGGAGGCGGCAGAGGGCACCATTCGAAAAGAATTTGCAGAGAGCAAGCAGAACAACATCGTGCACGGTTCCGATTCAGTGGAGAACGCCAAAATTGAGATTGGCTTTTTCTTTACCGGCAAAGAACTGGTTGAATATCAACGCTAAAATCTCACAGAGACGTGGAAGGCGGATGGTGCTTGTTTCGGAATTTTTGATTGAGTGAATACTTGACATGGTACGACTGTGGTATTACAATTATCCTGAGTTTTTTGTTGACTATTGACAAAATATTAATTAAATTGAACACAATTTTTTCAGATAGCTGTTTGAATGAAGATCAACATTCAATATGTAAAGGAAGGAAGTCATTCTTTTGTATTTGAAAAGAATCTTTACGACTTAAATCTGGTGGATAGCCAGATTTTCGTCAACGACATCCACATTGAAGGCCATCTGGAGAAAAGAGACAAGAACATTTACGTCACCACACTTATTGACACGCAAGTTGAATATACCTGCGACAAATGCTTGTCGAAATTTGTTGTCAATTTAAACGACACTTTTCACGTTCTTTTTACCTGGGACCAAGCCTACGCGGAATGTGAAAGCGACGAGGCGGTGGAGATGATTAAACCGAACACAGGTGAAATCGATTTGGCGCCTTCCGTTCGTGAGAGTTTGCTTTTAGCCATTCCCATGAAAGTGGTGTGTTCCGAAAACTGTAAAGGTTTGTGTTCCGGGTGTGGCGTGGATTTGAATGAAGAGACCTGTCGCTGTGAGCAGGAGAAAATCGATCCGCGTTGGAACGAGTTAAAGAAGTTAATTCGATGACTGGAAAAAATTAGTAAAAGAAATAAAGGAGATGAATTTTGCCATTACCCAAGCGCAGACATTCCAAATCACGCAGAGATAAACGAAGGACACACTGGAAACTTTCGGCTCCAACCGTGGCTAAATGCAGCCATTGTCATCAACCAAAGCTGCCTCATCGTGCGTGTCCGAATTGTGGATATTACAGCGGTCGTTCTATTTTCATCCCCAAAGAAGTCTAATATCATTATCTGTTGAAGCGGTGCTCAGATACTCGGGGCATTTGAATTGGAGAAGATTTAATGAAAATTGCCATTGATGCGATGGGCGGTGATTATGCCCCTGACGCCATCGTACATGGAGGAGTAGAAGCAGCTCGTGCAGGGAAAGGTGAATATGAGGTGGCATTAGTTGGAGACAAAGAAGTGATTCAAACCTACCTTTCCCGCCATTTTAGAGTACAGGAATTGCCCATTTCGATTGTTCACGCTTCTCAAAAAATTGAGATGTGTGAAACCCCTACCGTGGCATTGAAAAAAAAACCTGATGCTTCCATAAATGTGGCAATGGACCTGCACCGGAATGAAGAAGTCGATGCAGTGGTGAGCGCAGGTCATACCGGCGCCATGATGGCTTCCGCGTTCATGAAATTAGGCAGGATGGAGGGCGTGAAAAGGCCGGCCATCGGTTCGCTGGTGCCCAACGGTCATACAGGCTCTTTGCTGATAGATATCGGTGCCAACCTGGATTGTAAACCCCTGCATTTACTGCAATTCGGAATCATGGGTAACATTTACATGAAAAATGTTTTTAATTTATCCGAACCCAAAGTCGCCCTTTTGAACATTGGCCAGGAGGCCACCAAAGGCAACGAAGTCATGCAGGAAGCCCACAAACTGTTGACAAACAGCCCGTTAAATTTTATCGGCAACATCGAAGGCCGGGATGTGATGAGCGGACGGGCCGATGTGATCGTCACTGAGGGATTCACCGGCAATGTGGTGTTAAAGTTCGCGGAAAGCTTCAACGGTGTGTATTCGAAAACCTTGAAAAGGAAAATAGGTAAAAAAGTTTTTTCAAACATCGGGGCGTTCCTTTTGAAACCGACCTTTGACCGACTGCGGCGGATTTACGATTATGAAGAATACGGAGGAGCGCCTTTATTGGGCGTAAACGGAACCTGCATTATATGCCATGGCAGCTCGACTCCCAAGGCAATAAAAAACGCAGTGTATGAAGCAGCGATGATGATCCAAAGGGAAGTTAATCCGAAAATCAGAAAAGAATTGACTGGTAATAAGGTGGAGGAGAATTATGGCGACTAATAACATTCATTCGATGATAAAAGGCACCGGCGTGGCTATTCCAGATAATACGCTCACGAATTTTGATCTCGAAAAAATGGTGGAAACCAGCGACCAGTGGATTCGGGAACGAACCGGCATCAAAGTGCGGCATGTGGTGGACGACAAAACTCTGAATTCCGATCTGGCTGCAACCGCAGCGCAGAATGCCCTCGATAAGGCCCAGATGAAGGTGGAAGATCTAGACACCATCATTGTAGCCACCGTAACTGGCGACGTCACGTTTCCATCCACTGCCTGCTACGTTCAGCAAAAAATCGGCGCAGAAAACGCCGCCGCGTTTGACGTTCAAGCAGCCTGTTCAGGTTTTATTTTTGCGTTGAATATCGCGGATGGATTCATCGCTTCCGGAAAAAGCAAAAATGTTCTCATCATAGGCAGTGAGCTGTTGACCCGCATCGTGGATTGGAACGATCGCGGCACCTGCGTTTTGTTTGGCGACGCCGCCGGTGCAGCGGTAGTGACCCCCGCAAAAAACGACGGCCGCGGTGTTCTGGGCGCCTTTATTAAAACCGATGGTCGCCTGGCGCATCTTCTCTGGATGCCGGGCGGCGGAACGCGTTATCCTGTAGAAGTGGCTTTAAATGAAAATTTAAACAACATCAAAATGCAGGGTCCGGAGGTTTTCAAAGCCGCCGTCACCGCCATGGGAGACGCCGCCGTTCACATTCTGGAGCAGACCGGCGTCACCGCCGATGAGATCAAATTGTTGATTCCCCATCAAGCGAACACCCGCATCATTAACGCCACAGCCAAACGCCTGAAGCTTCCGCAGGACAAAGTGTACGTGAATATTCAGGATTTCGGCAACACTTCATCCGCTTCCATTCCTGTGGCTCTTAACGAGGCCATAACCAGAGGATTATTGAATGCCGGCGATTTGTGCATCATGGTGGCGTTTGGCGGCGGATTCACCTGGGGTTCCGCGCTGGTTCGGATTTAGCATTTATCAGGAGAAAAAGAAAATCAGTAATAAAGCCTTTATTTTTCCCGGGCAGGGTTCACAATTCGTCGGCATGGCCAAAGATCTGTATGAGAAATATGAGCATGTGCGCGAAGTCTATGAAACGGCCAATTCCCTGTTAGGATTTGATTTGGCCAATTTTTCTTTTGCCGGACCTGAAGAAGATCTCAAACAAACTCGCATCACCCAGCCAGCTATTTTCGTACACAGCGCGGTGTTAGTAGATGCGTTGTACGAAAAGCAAATCAAACCGGCGATGGTGGCCGGCCACAGTTTGGGTGAATTTACGGCGCTTTATGCGGCCAAGGCGCTGACTTTCAAAGATGCGCTGACTCTGGTTAAAGTTCGAGCCGAGCTCATGCAGCGCGCCGGCGAAATCAATCCGGGTACCATGGCTGCCGTTATCGGCTTGCAACCCGATGATTTAAAAGCCGTTTGTGCAGAAGCCAGCGCTGCCGGCATCGTGCAGATTGCCAATTTGAATTCGCCCACACAACTGGTGATATCCGGATCCGTGGCCGGAGTGGAACGCGCCATGGCATTGGCACAGGAAAAAGGCGCCAAACGCGTCATTCAACTGGTGGTGAGCGGAGCCTTTCATTCACCGTTGATGGATTATGCCAGCGAGGGCTTGAACAAAGCGCTGGATGAAATCGATATGCGGCCGGCTAAAATACCGGTTTATTCCAACGTCGATGCGCTGCCAGTAACCGAACCGGAGGCTCTCAAGCGAAATCTGAGTGCGCAGCTTACCAGTCCGGTACGCTGGATTGAAATCGTTCAAAAGATGCTCAAAGATGGCGCCACGGATTTTTACGAAATCGGTCCGGGTTCGGTTTTAACTGGACTGCTGAGGAGAATTGACCGGCAGGCCGTGGGCCGGGCCATAAATTCAGTTGAAAGTTTGGAAAAAATTTAATATCTATTCACGTTATGAAAAAACTGCAAGAGAAAGTCGCCATTGTAACCGGAGCTTCCCGGGGAATTGGACGAGCCATTGCGTTGCGATTAGCACACGATGGCGCACACGTGGTGGTTACCGCTACCACCTTAGAAGGGGCGAATAAAGTCGCCGGCGAAATTGAGCGGCTTGGTCAAAAAACGCTGGCACAAGCGGTAGATGTCGCGCAAATGCCGCAGGTGGAAGCGCTCATCAAAAACACCTTGGAGCGGTTTTCAAAAATCGATATTCTGGTGAACAACGCCGGCGTTACGCGGGATAATCTGCTGGTGCGCATGAGTCAGGAAGAATGGCACCAAACGCTGTCAGTTAACTTAAAAGGCACGTTTAACTGCATTCGAGCGGCGACAAAAAGTTTCATGAAACAACGACAGGGGAAAATCATCAATATCACCTCTGTGGTGGGAATCATCGGCAACCCAGGTCAGGCAAATTATTGCGCTTCCAAAGCGGGTGTGATCGGGTTGACCAAATCGGTGGCGAGAGAGTTGGCAGCAAGAAATGTTCAGGTGAATGCTGTGGCTCCGGGTTTTATCGCCACGGACATGACGTCTAATTTGCTGGAAGAAGCACAAAAAAATCTGGTGGCCGCCATACCTGCGGGCCGCATTGGAGAACCGGAAGACGTGGCCGCCTTGGTGGCTTTTCTGGCGTCGGATGAAGCAAATTATATCACCGGCCAGGTAATCAATGTGGACGGTGGAATGGTGATGTCATAAATTTGAAAACAGCTTGATTTAATTGTAATAAATCTAAAACACGAACGAAATAATTGGTCATTTTTTTAGGAAAAAAGGAGGAGAATTAAATGGCACTGCAAGATAAGGTAAAAGAAATCATCGTCGATCAGTTAGGTGTTGATGAAAAAGAAGTAAAAAACGAAGCTTCTTTCATAGATGATTTGGGTGCAGATTCATTGGACACGGTGGAATTAGTGATGGCTTTTGAAGAAGAGTTTGAAATTGAAATCCCGGACGAAGACGCAGAAAAGCTGACCACCGTCGGCCTGGCTGTGGAATATCTGGAAAAGAAATTAGCCGATAAAGAATAAGAAATGAATTGTTAATGGCGGAACTCATCTTTAATCAATCTGAGTACGGCAGAACTTATGAATAACAATCGAACTATGAATCGAGTCGTCGTGACAGGTATGGGAGTGGTTTCAACTTTGGGTCATGAGTTGTCTGAATTATGGCAGAATTTGATAGCTGGCAAAAGCGGGATCGATTTTATCGAGAAGTTTGATACCGGCGATTTTGACACCAAGTTTGCCGGTGAAATCAAAGACTTCAATCCCGAAGATTTTATCGATCGCAAAGAAGCGCGACGGATGGACCTGTTCACACAATATGCTATCGCGGGTTCGGAATTGGCTGTCAAGGATGCCAACTTGAACTTTGACTCTCTTGATAGGGACCGAATCGGCGTCATCGTGAGTTCCGGCATCGGCGGAATGGAAACGTTTGAAAGGCAATCCCGCACACTATTTGAAAAGGGGCCCAAACGCATCAGTCCTTTTTTTATCCCGATGCTTATTTCGGATATTGCTCCAGGATACATTTCAATTCGATATGGCTTGAAAGGACCGAATTTTTCTACGGTTTCTGCCTGCGCTTCCAGCTCTCATGCCATCGGCGAAGCTTTCAGAAATATCCAGAGGGGGGATGCCGATGTCATGCTCTGCGGAGGCGCAGAGGCCACTATAACCCCTTTGGGTATCGGTGGGTTTAACGCCATGAAAGCGCTTTCTACCCGCAACGACGCCCCACAAAAAGCCAGCCGGCCGTTTGATAAAAACCGCGATGGTTTTGTCATGGGTGAAGGCGCTGGCATCATCGTTCTGGAAAGCCTGGAGCATGCGTTGAATCGCGGCGCTGAAATTTATGCCGAAGTAGGCGGTGTGGGTTACACAGCCGACGCCTATCATATTACTGCCCCGGCGCCAAACGGCGAAGGGGCTGTGAGCGCCATGAAAAAGGCCATTCAAGATGCGGGAATCGAACCTCAGGAAATCGATTATATTAATACGCATGGCACTTCTACGCCTCATGGCGATATCGCAGAAATCAAGGCCATCAAAACCGTTTTTAGTGACCATGCCTATAAACTGAATATCAACTCAACAAAATCCTTGGTCGGGCATTTGCTGGGGGCATCGGGTGGATTGGAATTTATCGTGACGGTTTTGACCATTAATGAAAATGTGGTACATCCAACCATCAATCAGGAAGAACCCGATCCCGAATGCGACCTGAATACCACCGCAAATGAATTCCAAAAGCGTCAAGTTAATACAGCCATTTCCAATTCATTTGGTTTTGGAGGTCACAATGTGTCTGCTGTAATTAAGAAGTACAGCACGTAGTTTGACGGATTTCTAATCTAATCGTTGTATAATTCTGGTATGTTCAACTGGCTGAAATTCCATCTCAAAAACATTTTTACAAATTCTCCATACCTGAACCATCAAATTGATTTTGAAGCCCTCAGGGAAATTCTGAGCTACAATTTTCATGATCAGGATTTATTTGTACAGGCTCTAAAACATCGCTCCTATCTTCCGCTAACTAACGAGGATCGAATCTTGTCCAATGAACGACTGGAACTGCTGGGAGATGCGGTATTAGGGATGGTGGTGGTTGAGTTCCTTTTTAAACGGTTCCCAAATAAAGAAGAAGGGGAACTCACCAGCATGAAATCGCTTATCGTCAGCAGAAGAATTCTGGCGAAAATTGCACGGGCAATGAATTTGGGGCAATTTTTACTGCTGAGCGAATCAGAGGAAAAGTCGGGCGGGCGGCGCCGGGCTTCTATAAATTCCGACGCCTTGGAAGCCATCATCGGAGCGATTTACCTCGATGGCGGCATTGAGTTCGCTCGGGAATTCATTGAACAAAAGATTCTCTGCAATTTTGACGAAATCATTTCTACCGATCTGCATACGAATTTCAAAAGCATGCTTTTGGAGTACGCGCAAAGTCAAAATTTAGGAACCCCCTGCTATCAATTGGAATCCACAGAAGGCCCGGATCACGAAAAAGTCTTCACCATAAAAGTGAAAATTCAGAGCGACGTTCTGGGCCTGGGTACCGCCACCAGCAAAAAACGTGCTGAACAACTGGCCGCCCACCAGGCCTTGCGCAATTTATATCTTATTTAACTCAAGTTTCGCAGTTAGGTAATCAATTGTTTCTAATGTATTTTTCTTAACTTGAATTCACATAATGCTTTATAATATCTTTAGTTACAAAAATTCCAAAATATTAGCATTTAGCCATTTATTTAAAAAGTCATTTTTACATCGACTTTTTGATTTACTATGCAGAAAACGTTTTGCACCAAAGCACTGGATTCTAAAATAAAAACTTTGATTTTAACGCAGAGGCCGCCGAGATCGCAGAGAGTTTCGCAGAGAGAGATATTTTTCTCTGCGTCCTTTGCGCCTCTGCGTTAAATAAAAAAGTTAGAAGTTTTAAATAACTACTATATCACACTTATTTTGAAATATTACTGTAATATCTTTAATATTAATTGCTTAAATACTCATTCATCAGCTTGACCTTATTTGTTTTTGTTTAAATTATCAAAGTGCGAAACTTGAGTTATTTAATTCCGTTCTAAAATCATCGCGGCGGCCATGGCGCCGGCGGCACAAATGCTGATCAGTCCGTATTTCAATTCCTGTCTTTTCATTTCGTTGGCCAGCGTGGTCACGATGCGTCCGCCGGTTGCGGCAAACGGATGCCCCACCGCAATGGAGCTGCCCAGGGGATTCAAGCGGTTTTCTTCCACGGCGCCAATGGCCTCTTCTTTCCAACCCTGTTCCCAGGCTCGCAGGTTGCAGGCTACCTGAGCGCCAAAGGCCTCGTGAATTTCCACGATGGCCATATCAGACAGCTTCAGGCCGGTTTTCTGCAGCAGCCTCGGAACGGCCACAGCCGGCGCCATCAGCAAACCGTCATCGGGGTCGATGGCCGCGTATTCGAAAGCGCGGATGAATGCCAGCGGTTCGCGTCCTTCGGCTTTAGCGCGGGACTCAGACATCAGCAGCACCGCCGAAGCGCCGTCGGTGAGCGGACTGGAATTACCAGCGGTAATAGTGCCTCTGTCACTAGGGTCGAACACCGGCGGCAGTTTGGCTAATTTTTCCAACGTGGTGTCGCCGCGAATAAGCAGATCGGATTCGAGCCCTTCCAACGGAAATATTTCCGCTTTTAATCGGCCATCTTCGGTGGCCGCATGGGCATTTTTGTGGCTTCGATAGGCGATCTCATCCTGCTCCTCGCGGGTGATCTGCCATTCTTTGACCATGATTTCGGTATGCTCACCCATGGTCAAGCCCGTGGAAGGCTCGGCGATGGCCGGCGCCGACGGCTTAAAATGCCAGGGCCGTATTTTGGCAAAATTGGCCAGGCGCGTGCCCAATGATTTTGCCATGGCAGCATCCAGAAAGTGCCGGGAGATTTTTTTACCGAAGAGCAGCGGTGGATTTGACATGGATTCCGTGCCGCCGGCGATCCCGATCTCGGTGCGGCCGTTCAAAATGGAATCGTAAATAGCGGTGATGGCATGGATGCCGGTGATGCAGTTGTTGGAAACCGTGTGTGCCCGAACGGTAGCGGGCAGCGACGTGTTGAACACAATTTCGCGTGCGATATTGGGAACATGCGGATTATGAATCACGATGCCGTACACCAGCTCGTCCACGGTGAGGGGATCGATACGGTGTTTTTCTATCAACCCATTCACCGAATGTACGGCCAGGTCCAGCGAAGAATAGTTTTTAAATCGCGTGCCGGCTTTTACAAATGGCGTGCGTGCGCCCGCGATGACCGCCACTCGCGTCGATTCATTCGTCATCTGTGTTTTTCCTTTCTCGATTATTTTTTAGTATCATTTACAAATCAAACCGCGAGCCGCTAAATAGGGCAGGAGCAAATACAAAAATGAATCGCGGATTAAATAAAACACGAAAATGGCGATGACAATTTTCCAGCCTTTTTGTTTTACAAACCCACGAAAGCCCTGCTCTTTCCAGATCGCGGTCCATTCCTGGATTATTCTGGGTTTCAGAATGCGTTTTATAACAGGTCTGGCCTTTTGCTGAGAACGACGATTTTCCTGGTTATATTCCATGTATGTCCTTAACTCGATAATTATTTTTGTAGAGTAGTAATCTGAGTTTTTCTGTACGCGAACGGTCGTTGCGACGGTTATTCGAGACTAAATAGTGTCCATCCGTAAAGAGCCTTTTTTTGTCATTCCCGCATCTTTAAGCGGGAATCCATTGGTCCGTTAGGCACGAGATTCCCGATGAGCTTGTCCCTGCATGTTTGAAGCAGGGAGCACTCGGGAATGACGATGACGGATGGACACTAAATAATTCAAGGATTCATTGAGTCACTGACCGAGCATGGACCTGAATCAACGGAATCAGCCACATATTTCAATGGTTCCTTTACTGCGTTCTTGGGTAAGGCATGTTTTCATCCAGGCCGGCGCAGCTAATAAGCTTGATATTTAGCGTGCCCTTTTTGTACCATCAAATCGTTGACGTTCAAATATTCGCCGTCTTCGCCTTTTACCCAGAGCTCGGCCAGATAGCGTCCATATTTGCCTTTCCGATCTTTCAGGGTTTCCACGATGATCTCTTTGTCCAGAACCTGGCTTCTCAAAAAATCCCTGGCGGCCAGGCCGGCTTCTCTTTCCTCACCGCGTAATTCCGGGGCATTGATGCGCGCCAAGCGTAGTTTTTCGTTGTTTACCCACACACTCAGACCGAGGTCGATGTCCGCGCGCACCGTGTCGCCGTCGTACACATTGATGACTCGGGACTGGTAGTAATAAAGCTGCTCTTCCATGATTCTCCCTCCATGTTTATTTGATAGTTAAAATGATATCCGATTAAAATCAATGACTTCTTTTTCCAATTGCGGGTAAAGTTTATCAATTTCTGTTTGAATGTCAATGGTTTTTTGCAGCGCGGTGACGACCTTACAGTAATGTTTGATATCTTCAAGTGAAAGTGGTCTGCCTTTTCGGTCTTTTAACCATTTGTGGCAAACCTGATAGCCGCCGATCTGGTATTCCCAGATGTCTTTTGCCACCTTTGCGAAATATTGGTTTTGATTGACATAAACTCGATTTGCCTCATAGCGCACCTGCTCCACTTTGTTGCCGCCCTGGCCCTCAAATCTGACAGAAGTCATCTTGAGCTCATTTGATTGCAGCAGGTGTAAATCCACCAGCTTCTGGCCATATTTTCCCATTTTTATAAACTGCGCGTAATTTGTAGTGAACGGCACGCGCGGAAAATCGATTTTCAGGAATTCAGCGTATTGGGTGCGGTAGGTGTTGGCGTAGAGGACGGCGTAGAGGTAGTAGAAAATCTGTTCGGGCGATGGTTTTTTGCCGTAGGTTTGAGTTAATAATTCATAAATTTTCTGATCGATATTCGGTTTTTTTGTATGATAAGATGCTGTTGGTTC
>JBHHXN010000084.1:0-22196 GCA_046757025.1 bacterium | reverse complement strand
AGGTTAAGAAAAATACCTTAAAAACCATTGATTACACAACTGCGAAACTTGAGTACCTTATGCCCTAAAACTTATAACTCTATACCATGAGAAACACGTTTACTCAGATATTCAAAAATCATGGTTCGACATTAACTGGAACACTTTTGACAATACAAAAATTAAATTGTGGAACTGTTTGATGAAGATTGAAACAAAATCACTACACTTAATTCTGATCCTGTTGCTATTCTTTTGCTTCTTTCCGCTGGATTTATTTGGCCAACAACCAGACAGTGTCGAAGTGACTTTTTTTTATCGGCCACAAGGAAATCCATCCGTGGTATATTTGCCCGGCGAATTCAACAATTGGGGTAACAACATCCACGGCCGCATTTTTGACGCCCGATTCGCCATGCGCAAAGACGCGGTCACCGGGATTTGGTTCAAAACTGTGAGATTACGATTGGGGGGACCCTCGCCGCTGCCGGCATCCACCAGTATTCCGGGGGCTTACCAGTACAAATTCAATGAAAATGGCCAGGTAACCGGTTGGAAATCGGATCCATTGAATCCGCGTATGAATTTTTTGGACAACAATAATTCATACCTCTTTATCAAAGATCCGACCATCCATTATCTGCTGCCAAATTCCGTGAGCAAACCCGTGCCAACCGATATCCCTGAGATCACGGCTTATATTTTTCCAGCCCTTTCATCTACCGTATTGGCGGATTCCATAAAGGTTTTCATCGATGGTAAGCTTTACACAAACGTTGGGACAGGCTATGATACGACCAGCCGTAAGTTTTCATTCATACCACCCACGGCTCTGGATTTTGGTACTCACACCTTAAAACTGGCCGCTCAAAGTTCAAAGGGCACGACATCTATCGACAGCACAACTTTTGAATTGGTGGAACCACCGGGCATCGTCAGCTTTTTAACGAGACCCAATCCGCGTCAACTGCGTCCGACAAAAAACATCGCCGGGTTGGTGGAGGACAACTCGATCAACTCGGCAGTGATCATTCATAATGGCGATTCTTCAATTGTGGCTGTTACAAACGGCAAGTTTCAGGCAACCTTCAACTTAGCTGAAAAAGAAAATCTTTTCTCCGTCCAGGTGGTATATAGCCTCGGGGTTACCTACACGGACGGACCGCTTATCATTAATTATTTTGTTGAACACGCTCCAAAACCGCAAATATTTATCACACGCAGTGGAAACAACGAGCTGAAATTAACCTTTGCAAGCAACGACCCGGATAACGATCCGGTTTCAGCGCTTTGGACCTCCGATGATGCCATCAACCCACAACCGTTGAATATCCATGCAACCGCCGAATCCGTCACGTTGCCCCTGCCGGCAACGCCGGGAGAATATTTCATCGATTTACAACTGTCCGATCCGGATTCGAATATCGGGGTAGCACGAAATTATTTTATCGTTAAACCTGGCAATGAAGTAAGATTTGCCAGTATCAATTCAAACCCAGCGTGGGTGAATGACGCCATCGTGTACGAAATTTTCGTGCCGGCTTTTACTCCGCAAGGCACTTTCGCGGCAGCGCAGGAAAGACTTCCGCTCATCAAAGCGCTGGGGGCCACCGTCATCTGGCTCATGCCCATTTACGAAAACGGAACCAGTATCAACGAGCTCAATGCCGGCTACAACATCACCGATTTTTTTAGTGTGCACTCGCAGCTAGGAACCTTTGAATCTTTTCAAGCATTTCTTCAGGAAGCCCACGACCTGGGGATTCGCGTCATCCTCGACAGCACGCCAAATCATGTATCCGGCAATCACGAGTGGGTGAAAGATGTCGAGGAGTATCGGGATTTTTCCAATTACCGTCCGCTGCTGGAGAATCAAATTCTGGGAAACGATCGCGGGCTGGGACAATTTCGCACGAGCATCAACAATTATGTCGTGTATGTGCATTATTCCAACTGGACGCTGGCAAATTTGGATTATCAAAATATCGAAACCCGAGATTTCATGCTCAACATGTATAAATTCTGGATATTGGACCAAGGCGTGGACGGTTACCGCATGGATGTTTACTGGGGTCCCCAAAACCGTTATGGTAAAACCACCTGGTGGCGGCTCTTTCGGGAAGAGATGAAACGCGTTCGTCCGGACATTTTTATTTTAGGCGAAACGGACGGCACCGGCGCGGGCAGCGAAAACAATTATGCCGATTTCGGCGGCGCCAACGACGCCGCTTACGATTGGAACTTTTATGGAGAAATTAGAAACACCTTGAATGGCGGCAGCCTAAAGAGCCTCGACAACCGCGTCCGGAATTTCAGTCCTAATTTAAACTACAATCATTTTACCGGCATCAATTCACACTATCTGAGATTTTTAGAAAACCACGATGAAACCCGCATTGCTCAGCTTGTGGGATTGAGCCGGTCCAAAGCAGGGGCGGCTTTGCTTTTTACCATTCCCGGTATTCCGCTGATCTACGCAGGCCAGGAGGTTGGTGAAACCAACCGACGCGGGCAGATCAACTGGCAGCGAGCGAGGGCGGACGAAACTCTGGCTTTTTACCAGCGTCTGGGAGCTATCCGCAACACCTTCTCGACCTTTCGTTCCCGGCAAATCAAACGCCTCGCCAGCGGGCACGCACGAGTTTATGCCTACTTGAGACCCCAGCTTGATGAAAACGCCATTGCCGCAGTCAACTTCTCCGGCAACGCAGCCACTGCCACGCTCTCGATTCAAGAGGCTGATTTACAGCTCAGCGCAGATTCGCTTTTTTCAGGTAAAGTTTATTATTTGAATGATGTTTTGAATGACACCGCTTATTCCGTAAGCAAATCGAGTATCAACAATTTTACTCTTGATTTGCCCCCGTGGGGAGCGACCGTGCTGGTGCTGGCAGATTCGGTAATTGAGCTTGTAACTTCTGTGAAAGCACCCGTTTCTGAATCCGTTCCCGAGCAATTCGAACTGTTTCAAAATTACCCCAATCCGTTCAATCCCGTCACTACCATCCAGTTTGAGCTGCCGGAAAGATCGCGGGTGAATTTGTCGATCTACAATATTCTGGGCCGGAAGGTGCGCACCTTACTGAATACCTTACAACCGGCTGGCAGCTTCAGGGTGCAATGGGACGGTCAGGACGAGCAAGGCATGGACCTGTCTTCAGGCGTTTACATTTTACGCCTGCAGGCCGGCACAATGGTGAAATCGGTGAAGCTGCTCAAGTTAAAATAGAAATAATATCTGGAACTACTTGATTCAACTCAGTCCCAGGCTTAACTTTAGAACGAGATAACAAGAAAAAAAATAACATTATTTTAGATGACGCAAAAAATCTTTATCCTATGTGCCATTCGTAATTTTTGTGGTAAAAACTAAGTTTGGAAAATGCTTCGTCACTTCGTTTCTCGCAAAGACAAGAATTTTAAAAGATGATTATTCCGCTTAATTTCGGCCTGCTCTTTGCGCCCAAAGAGCGGGGTTTATTGGAAGAAGCGCATACGCAGGTCACCAGCAGCCTTCACCATCTCAAGTCGCGTACCTCGCCCGATTGGGTTACGGGCATGACCTTGTATGAAATCTACCCTCGCAGTTACAGCGACCTCGGCACGCTCAACAAACTCAAAGAAGATTTGCCACGTTTGCGGGATTTGGGCGTCAAAATGCTGTGGCTCATGCCCATCCACCCCATCGGCCAACGGGGGCGAAAAGGCAAAAAGGGGTGCCCCTATGCCATTCGAGACTATTTTTCCGTGCATCCCGATTTGGGAACAACGGACCATTTACGGCAATTGGTGTCGGCCGTGCACAAACTCGACATGAAAATCATCCTCGATCTGGTGGCCAACCACGGCGCCAACGATCACATGGCAATGCAGGAGCACCCAGAATGGTTCCGGAGAGACCGGCTGGGAAATTTTACCCGGCGCGTCTCCGACTGGTCCGATGTGACCGATTTAAACTGGGACGATCGCAATTTGAGAGCATATATTAAAAAAGCAGCCAGTTACTGGGTCAAAGAGTTTGACATCGACGGCTTTCGTTGCGATGTGGCCGGCCTGGTGCCGCTGGAATTCTGGGCCGACCTCCGGACGCATCTGCAACATCTCAAGCCGGACATTTTCATGCTGGCCGAAGGCGACCACCCGCAAATGCACCTGCAGGCGTTCGATGCCACCTACGATTGGGACCTCTACTACACGCTGGCTGACATCAGGAAAGGCTGGGCCCCCGCCAATCAAGCCCTGAAAGTCATCCTGAAAGCACAAGCTCTGTATCCGCAAAACGCCCTGAGATTGCGCTTCATTGAAAACCACGACCAGCCCCGGGCGGCACAGCTGTTCGGAACCGATGCCTTCAAACCGTATGCGGCCTTGATTTTCACCATCCCCGGCATCCCGCTCATTTACAACGGTCAGGAAGTGGGCGCTCGCAATCCGCTCAGTCTCTTCGAAAAAGAGAGCATCAATTGGGCGGAAGGTATTCAGGAAGTACAAACTTTTTACCGTGATTTGATTCAACTGCGCAAGAGGCATCCACAATTTTCAAAAGGGGCAATGACTCGAATTGATTCCAACTGTGCGCAAGAAGTGGTCGCTTTTGCCATTTCTCATCGACGCCGGCTGGGTCTGGTGGTGTTAAATTTTGCTTCCCGGAAAATCCTTGTGACTTTGAGGTTTACCTCCGAATTGCGGGCGAAATTTTCAAACGAAAAATTCATGAGCCACGGCCGCAAAGAGCAAATCTTGCTGCAATCAGCAGAACGCCAAATGCCATTGCAGCCATTTGAAGTGTGCATATTTCATAATTAGTGATTGACCCAAAACGACTCCAATGGCTCAATCATCCATTTGGCCAGCCGTATTTCTAAGAATCATATTTTTAAGCATACCCCCATCGCTTCGTGCAATAATTTTGCGGCCAGAATGGCCGTGCGATCGTGAATATCCCATTCTGGATTCACTTCCACCACATCCATGCCCACTAACCGCCCGCGGAAATTGTGGATAAACTCGATCACCTGGCGCGCGGTCAAGCCGCCTGGAACCGCATGCGAAACGCCCGGTGCGAAGGCCGGATCAAAGGCGTCCATGTCCACGGTGAGATACACCAGCGCGTCCTCGGGCAGGTGCGTTAATTCAGGTAGATGACCGGTCAAATTGCGGGCTTCGTAAATCCACAAACGCTGCGGATGACGCTCCACCTGCTCAGATTGAATTTTATTCATCGTGCGAATGCCGATCTGGGTCAGAGAATGCACGTGCTCAAATTCGAGCATTCTGGCGGCGGTGCAGGCGTGGGAAGTTTTGCTGCCATCGAATTCGGGGTACAGGTCCGGATGGGCATCGATTTGCACCAGATGAATAGGCTGCTGCAATGCAGACAGGGCTTCGACAACCGGCACGGTCACCGCGTGATCACCGCCGGCGAAAAATGGAATTTTACCCTGTTTCAAAAGCGTTTCACTACATTCTCTGTAAGATTGCGCGGTCTCATCCCAGGTTGAATGTGAGGGCAGATCGCCAAAGTCCACCACCGAGTTTTCGAGCTCTACGCCCGGTTCGGTACAGCTATTGTAGCATTCGCCAGTATAAGTCTGGCGAATGCGCGCCGGAGCGAAGCGGCAGCCTCTGCGATACGACGATTGTGAGTCGTCTGGCAAACCCACGAAAACTAAATCGGACTTTGTTAAATCCGGACTGTCAACTGTAAAGCAACCTCCAAATAACCTCTTTAATTTCGTTTCAGCCATTCGTGAACTCCCGCAATTTTGTAATCCAAGTTGATTCAAATTAATAAAATCATTTCATTAGAAAGAATCAACTCACAAGTCAACGATGGTCTAAAAATCTGTGCATTCAGCCATTGGCTGTTAGCTGTAAGCTGTTGGCAATTGTTTAATGATTGGTTGCACACAATGAGAGCTTTCAGGACTCTGAATATTTGGCAATGAGGATAAAGACCTTTTTGAATGAACTCAAGGCTAATAACTAACTGCCAAAAGCAAAAAGTTTATCTGTTGGAGAGAACAACCTATTTTTCAAAGCAAATGGTAGAAATTTGGGTGTACAAGTTTCAGAGACTGTGTGAAAAGGCAAACACAGGGATTTTTGTCATTCTGTAAGAATCATTTTTGTAGGACGTAAAATGCAGTTTATTAAAAAGATTCTTCCAGCCTGTCCTGCAAGGTGGGGAATGACATCTACCTGTTTTTAAGTTTAGAGCTGTCTCGAGCTACTTTTCACACAAACTCTTCAGTTTGCCGGGGTCAGGTGCGCTAATTGAGAATTAAAAAAAATCCCCTGTTTTATGTTAAAACAAGGGATTCGTAAACGGGCATTTTTCTTAACGACCGGAAAATGACGCAACTAAATTTTCTGAATAATTAATATAGTTCTTTTTCGGCTTGCAGCCAGTCTTCCAGTTCGTGGCCGGGCTCTCTTCCGCGGGCCAAATAAAGTTCATACGCGCGCTGTCGAACGACCTCTTCCGAAGCGCTGTAATTTATTGCATTCACCACGGTTACTTTTTTTGCGGATGATTTTCTGGCAGTGGTGCGGAGCTTTTGGGCCGTTGTTTTTTTACGGGCAGTCTTACTCACTTGAAACCTCCAGGTAATTCATGATAATTAAGTCCATTTAAAATGCCTGAACGATACAAAAATTAAGCATAAGAATCAAGATCATTTTCAAATGTTGCAAAGAAAAAATAGTCATGTCGGTCAGAGGTTGTGCGAAGTCATTTATTCGTACTTATCAATTAAAATAACTAAACTTCACCGCCAAATTCCTTTAGCACAGTCAGCACTCTCATGGGGTATTCGACGTTGCCGAATGGCGCGCTCACCTGGAATCCGGCAACGTGCTCTCGGACCTGCTCCATGGCCTCCTGAGCGATGCGGATGCCTTCTTCTCGGGCTGCCTCTTTGGATTTTTCCTGAGCCGATCGCATGCGCTGCATATATTTTTCTGGCACGGTGGCGCCTGGCACCTCGTTGTTCATAAATTCCGCGTTGCGCAAACTCACCAGCGGCCAAATGCCTGCGATGATGGGAATGCGGACATGCTGGATTTTTGGGAGAAAATCCAGCAATATTTGCGGATCAAAAACCGGCTGGGTGATAGCATATTCTGCGCCGGCATCCACTTTCCACTCAAATCGGCGGATTTCGGTTTCGACGTCGATGGCGCCGGGATTCAGGCCCACGCCGATGAGAAACGCCGTGGGCGCATCCAAACGCGTGCCCCCGAGGTCCACGCCGTGATTGGTGCGATTGACCATGTTGGTCAGCCCGATGGAGTCCACGTCAAAGACCGCGGTGGCGTCGGGATAATCGCCCATTTTCGGCGGATCGCCGGTGATGATCAAAATATTTCGCAAGCCCACCGCAAACAATCCCATGATATCGGACTGCATGCCCAGCAAATTGCGATCGCGGCAGCAATAGTGTAAAATGGTCTCGATGCCCACGGTCTGTTCGATCAAAATACTCAGATGCTGGGCACCCATTCGACACATGGCGCGCGGGCCATCCGGCACATTGATGGCATCCACACCAAATTGTTTGAGCCGTTTTGTCGCCTTCAACGTTTTGCTGGGGTCGCTGCCCCGCGGCGGAACCACTTCCACGCTGGTCACCAATTCTTCTCGATTCAGCTTGGCGGCAAACTGGCTTTTTTCCGCCATAGGTACGGGTTGGGCTTCTTCGATGATCTCGTCTGGAATGTGAATGGAAAAATTGTGCTGTTTGGGACTCAACATCCGTACCGATTTTTCCATTGCTTTGATATGCTCTGGAGTGGTGCCGCAGCATCCCCCTACTATTTTTGCCCCGCCCTTGATAAATCGCATGGCGTACTCGCTCATATACTCAGGACTGGCCAAATACATGTTGCGCTCTTCCACCACCCGCGGATTACCGGCATTTGGTTGAATGATGATGGGCTTTTTGGTCACGTGCACCATTTTTTCCAACGCGTCCATCATAGGTGGCGGCCCCACCGAACAATTGATGCCCACCGCGTCTGCGCCCCATTTGTCAAGCTGGTAGATAAAGGTTTCGGTGGCGGTACCGTAAAGCGAATTGCCCGAGCTGTCGATGGTCATCTCCGCAATCAGAGGCAAATCCGACACTTTTTTAATGGCGATGATGGCTTGCTGAATTTCACTCAAGTCTGAAAACGTTTCCAGGATAAACAAATCCACCCCGCCATTCAGCAACGCCTTTGCCTGTTCGCTGAACGCTTCCTGTGCTTCCTCTTTGCTTAGCTTGCCCCAGGGTTCGATTTTCACACCCAGCGGGCCGATGGAGCCCGCCACATAGAGCTGCTTACCCGCGACATCTCTGGCAAGTTTCGCACCCTGGTAATTGATGGCCTGCAACGAATCCGTTAAACCGTGCTTGAGCAATTTATAGCGATTGGCGCCAAAGGTGTTGGTCTGCAGAACATCCGCGCCGGAATTGGCATAACCGGAATGAATCTCTTTCACCAGACGCGGATTGGTGAGATTTATCTGGTCAAAACACTGATTAATAAAAACGCCCCGACTGTATAACATGGTGCCCATGGCGCCATCAAACAAAATGACTCTTTTGTCGAGCTCTTCTAAAAAGTTTTTCATTTTACACCTTTACCAGGACTTTGATTCAAAACAAATTTTGTAAATATAACTAGTTCCGTTCCGCATTGCAAGCACAATTTCTGTTAAGTAAAAAAGTTAACAACCACTCGATGATCAAATTGGTTGGTTTTTACAGCAAGACACTCATCCTTTTGCAACCCCCATCCTGCTTAACTTTTATTCCAATCCATCCGTTGCCGCATCAAAACCCGCCCCTGAAACACATATTTTTTTTCTCAAAATCACCGGTTGTACGGTACTATTAAATATAAGTATGTGATTTATTTTACTTAATTAAAGGTCTTATTTATCTTTTATGGTTGTTGCATTGTTCGGGCGAAGTAAATTGTTTAAATCAATTGTACTTCTCTTGACAATTTGTTTGTTCTTTCTACTACTGCCCGCTGCCAATTTCGCTCAGGGTTTGCAAGAGCTTAGTGTTTTAGTGAATAACAAAGCCCTGGACGGTGTCGCCATTCGAGGAGTTCATGCCGGCTATCCCTATCCGGTCATCTTTTTTGTTTCGGTTCTGGATAATCAAAACAATCTCATTCGGGGATTGGCACACACCAATTTCTGGTTAAGACCGCAGGAATCCGCTCAGAATGGTCGGCTCATTTCACAAATCTGGCAGCCCATACTGGAATTTCGCAAGAACAACCCCTCACTGCCTTTGAATCCCAATTTATACGATCAGAAACCGGCGCCGCAATTCATCGAAATTTGTGAGGATTGCGAAGAGATTATTCCCGCCAGCACCCTGCTGTTGATGGATATGAGCTCCAGCATTAACGACCCGCTGTTAACCCGTGCCAAAGACGGACTTAGAGTGTTTGTCGAAGACATGCGACCCCAGGACCGTACCGGCGTCATTCAATTCGCCGGAGTGAATGGCAGCATCCGCACCTTGCCGCCTACAAGCGACAAAGACACTTTGATCAGTTTCATCGATACGGCTCGAGTTGACAATTGGACGCCCCTGTACCGCAGCCTGATGCAGGGCATTGAAATGATCGAAAAAGAAACCTCGTTGAGAAGAAGCCTCGTCATTTATACCGATGGGCGGAATGCTTTGCCCGATCCGGAGCAAGAAACCATCACCCCCGATACCATCATTTCTATGGCACAAAAATTGGATATTCCCATATTCACCATCGCACTCGGAAATTTTACCAATGAAAAAGTGCTGCAACGCATTGCCACCGCCACGGGTGGTTTGTATGTCAAAACCGTAGAGGGGTTAGAATTTAACGACATCTACCGGAAAATTTCGGATATCATTCAAAATTTTTATGTCATGGCCTACACCGCGCCGGAGTCGTGCGTATCCGACAGCATTCGAATTTTGGATATCACCGTGAACGACCTCATCGGAACCGGCCGCGGGCTCGGCACCTATATTTTCTCTGGAGAGCCGAATTACTTCGATTTGGCTGTTTCGGTTAATTCCGATCTCGACACGACTTGCGCAGTTGAAGAATTCAGCTACGAAATCGAGATCACCAATTTGGGCCCCACCACCGCTTTTAATTTTGCACTACAGGATACCATCCCGGATTTTCTGATTCCGTTTGATTTCGAACCGCAACCCGACAGTTTGAAAAAAAACGTGGCCTTCTGGAACCTGGATTCACTGGGCGTGGCACAGGAAACGACGTTTTCTTATGCGGTGCGGGTGGCCAAAGCGATTTCAGACTCGATAGTAAGTTTCATCAACAAAAGTCACGTACAAGCACAGTGCGATACCAACGACTTCAATGATTTCGCAGTTGACACGGTCTATTTTAAACCCTCCAAATGCTTCACCGATGTTTCCGTCAATAAGTTTTCCCGAACCAGCCGTTTCCAAATTCAAAACAGCGACACCTTGTGGTTCGCAGAAAGAGGCGAAACATTCCCCTATTTCATCACGGTTCAAAACGGAAATGAGTTTGAGGCTAAAAATGTCGTTCTGACCGATTTTCTGCCAGAGCTGGTAAAAATAGCCGGGCATGCCTTCGGCGATACCGTCACCTGGAATTTAGGCGATTTGCCGGCATTGTACGACACCACTATGATTTTCACTGCCACCGTGGCTTCCAACGCACCCCAAGGTCTGAATCGGCTCGTCAATACCGTGCAAGTCGAAATAGACAACGAAGCGTCTTCGGACCTGGCGAACAATACCGCCACAAATACGGTTTATCACACTCGGCTGGCCGATGTGTCGGTGACGACGGTGATAAAGGCGGATTCCTTTTTTGTTTCACAGGATGACACCCTGTGGTTTGCAGAAGCCGGTAAGCCGTACATCACGGCCATCAAAGTAAAAAATGAAGACGATCTGCCCGCTCGAAATGTGGTGGTGTTGAATGCGCTGCCGGATTCGGTCAGGGTGGCACGCTCCGCTCAGGGTGATATTGTGCAACTAATTTTAGGCGATTTGAGGCCATTTGCTGACACCACCATCGTCCTCCAAACCCATGTCTCGCCGTTCATGCCGGAAGGGTTGAACACGCTCATCAATTCGGTTACGGTGCGGGCGGAAAATGAAGATCCAGAGAAACAGCAAAACAACTTCGCCGTCGATACTTTGTTCAATTACGTGGAGCCAGTCATCATCGATGTTTCCATCACAGCTTCAGCCAAAACCGATTCGTTTGTTGTGCAAAATTCCGACACCCTCTGGTTTGCCAGCACGGGTGAAATTTTCAATTTCCATTTACAAGTGAAAAATGAAACGAAATTCCCTGCGGAAAATGTCGTGGTAACCGATTTTTTACCCGATTCCGTGCAGACGCTGGTAGGAAGTTCGGGAGACTCGGTACAATTTCGGATCCAGCAGCTCGCCCCTTTCGCAGACACTACTTTGATTTTACCTGCTCGAGTTGTGGAAAAAATGCCTGAAGGCCGCAATTTGCTCGTGAACACCGTCACAATCCAGGCGGATAATGAACAACCGGACAAGCTCACAAATAACACAGCTATCGATACGTTTTTCAATTACGTGGAACCGGTCATCATCGATATTTCAGTCAGTGCCAGGGTGCAAACGGATTCTTTCGTGGTGCAAAATTCCGACACGCTTTGGTTCGTCAAAGCCGGGGCCGGTTACACCTATTTGATCACGGTGAAAAACGAAAATAAATTCCCGGCGGAAAAGGTGCTGGTGACGGATTTCCTGCCAGATTCGGTCAGAGCAGACAGCTTTTCCGCAGAAAGCCTGCTGCAATGGCAGCTGGCCTCACTGGCCCCCTTCCAGGACACCACGCTGATCGCAAATGTCAAACTCGCACCCCAGATGCCGGAAGGCACCAATTTACTCATCAACCGAATCGAGGCGACAGCACAAAATGAAGCAGCGGACAAACTGGCCAACAACACGACGGTGGATACCGTGTTTAATTACGTGGAGCCGGTGCTCATCGACGTGTCGGTGGTTGCCACCGTGACCACGGATTCGATGGTCGTACAAGGCACCGAATTCGTGTATTTTGCGCGAAGGGGGGAAACCTACTCCTATTTCATTCAGGTGAAAAATGAAAATAAATTTCCAGCAGAAAACGTGGTGGTTCTGGATTTTTTACCGGATTCGGTCCGCAATGAAACTAGCATGGGCCGTGACACTCTAGAATGGCGTCTCGGTACTTTGTCTCCGTTTGCCGATACCACCCTCACATTCGACGTCACCGTGGCCTCTAACATGCCAGAAGGCCTCAATCCTTTAATCAACAAAGTTACCATTTCAGCATTTGATGAGGAACCGGAATTTCTGGCCAACAATTCAGACATCGATACGGTTTTCAATTACGTCGAGCCCAGAATTACCGATGTGGCAATTGAAAGTTATGTGAAAACCGACTCGTTTGCAATTCAGGGAGCGGACACTCTCTGGTACGTGAAAGCGGGTGAATCATATACCTATTTTTTCACCATTCGAAATTTGGGTAAATTTACTGCAACAAATGTCCAATTTCAGGATATCGTACCGGATTCCGTGGTCATCGAAAATTTTACCAGCAGGGACACACTGAAATCGAGCCTGGGAATCCTGCCGCCGTTTTCTGAAAAATCTTTAAAATTGAATGCCACTGTAACATTCCATCTTTCTTCAAATATCATGCAATTGACCAACACAGCTCTGGTAAAAGCAGATAACGAAGATCCGGAAAAACTGTTCAACAATCTGACCATCGATGAAGTCTTTACCTTACCCCCAAAGCAGGGCTGTGACTTGTTTGCGCTCAATCTCAATGTATTTCAGCCAGCAAAACATGAGCGACTGGAAATTCACTTTGAACTAAATTCAAGCCGGCTGGTGAGCCTCGATGTCTATGACATCAGCGGCTATCATCTGAAAAATCTAATTGAAACGACGTTCAACACCGGTGCAAATCGGTTTGAATGGGATGGCAGCGCCGAAAACGGTCAGGATGTGGGCAGCGGGGTTTACATCATCACCTTACGCTCAGGTGATTTAATTTGCTGGAAAAAGGTGATCCTGGTGCGATGAAAGTCAAAATGAGAAGATTCGTTACGAAAAATCGCTTGACCGCCAGAATAGCGCTGGTTTTTTCACTGGCGCTTTTGATGGAGTTAATGCCTCAGAATCTTTCCGGTCAGATTCGATCGGGAGGCGCCTTTCTGAAGATGCTGCCGGGCGCGCGTCAACATGGATTGGCGGGCAGCCTTACCGGCGCCATCGACGAGATGCATGCGTTCTACGCCAATCCCGGCGCCACGGGATTTCTGCGCGAATGGCAGCTCTCCACATCCTACACAGAATGGATCGCGGATATCTACAACCTTTCGATCATTTATGGCCGGCGTCTGCCGTTACCCTGGAGCGATCAATCCAAAGTGGCTTTCGGGTTCTATTATCAGGGTATTCGCGAGTTTGACAGCACCGATCAGTTGCAAGCGCCGGCGGCTGCCAGCGATATGGTTTTAACTTTCAGCACCGGACACCCACTGAGCGCGATTTCCGAAAATCTGGCGCTGGGCATGAACCTGAAGTATTTTCAGAGTAAATTAGCCGGCTATAGTGACCGCTCCTGGATTCTGGACCTGGGTTTGCTCTATCGCTCAAATCGCTTTAATCTCAAAAATGACTTTATCCAATATGGTGTATTTTCAATGGGCCTTTCGGTGACGCAGATGGGTGAGCCGCTGACATTTGTTTCGGATGAAACACCCTTACCGAGAACCTTACGGGCCGGCGCGGCTCTCAATCTCGGCACCCACAACGGTTTGCAAATTCAATTCACCGCCGATTACCAGAAAGTACTCGATGAAGTCGGACGCTTCAGTTTCGGCACCGAAATTTTTTGGAGTTACCGCATGGCCTTGCGCGGAGGCTACAACTTCAACAACCACGCCCTGAGTAAACTTTCTCTCGGATTGAGTTTCCGCCTGGATGACCACTCCCTTCCCATGAAAAACGTCCTGCCGGGTAGAAACAAAGCCCTGCGACTGGACGTGGCCAGCCTTGAAAACAACGACTTCTTCTCGGCTTCTTTTCAAGGTGGAGTGAATTATTATCCCATCGCCCCGGAAAATTTTGAATTTAAAAATCTAAGTCGGGGGACTTACACCGAAGTCGAAACCGACAGTATCAAATTAGTGTGGCAAGCAGCGCCCGATCCCGATCTTTATGATGATGTCAATTACCTCTTACTCATCGAAAAAGCCGAAGCCAGCCTTGACCGGAGTCAGCAAATTGATAAAATAATCAAAGCGGTTGACGACCCGGCAGGCGAGTTATTTCAGACCATTGAAAAACATCGCGATGAAAACCTGCGCATCATCGACTCCGGGTTCGCAATCGATGAAAAACAAAAACTGGTTAGCATCACCCTGGCTCAACTAAATGTGGGAGATTATTTTTGGTCGGTTATCGCTTACGACAAAGATCAACATACCCGCTTTGCCGATAAGAATGGCGAACGCATCGCCCATTTCCGTATTCTACCGGATCTGATCATAACGGACATCGAATTCAGACCCGACAAATGGATAACGGAAGACAACTACCAGGGAGAATTGCTTATCACCGTGGCAAACCTCAGCAACACCCGATCTTCGAAAAATGTGCTGCAGGTTTTCGATACGACATTAGAAGACCACCGGCAGTTGAGCAACTTAAACAACGGCCATAACGGAACGGACAAATTCATGACCGCGCTGGAGCCCGTACCTATCGCGGATCTGGCGGCCGGCATGGATACCACCGTCATCTTGAAATGGTACACGACAGCACATGGCAAGCACGAAATCAGCGCTAAAATCGACAAGCAAAATCGCCTTCATGAAAAAAACGAATTGAACAACAAATTCAGAGCCGCATTTTATACCATTCCCAAAGGCGTTTTTAAAACGAAGAAAGAGGTTGTAGCTGAAATCGATACCGTTTATGAGTATGAACTGCCATTCATCCCAAAAATATTTTTCAAACACGGCAGCGCAAAAATTGAAACCATTAAATCCACTTTGATGTATTCGCCGTTAGAAGTGCTGGTAAAGCGATTACAACAAAATCCCGGCATCCACATTAAACTACGTGGCTACACCGATGCCACCAACGGTGAGCCGGCTGAGTTAGCTTACGAACGGGCGAAAGCGGTAAAAAGTTATTTTATCGAAGCGGGTATTTCAGAACACCAGATCGAAATACCGCAACAGCTCACCTCCGAACAAATTATCACCAACTTAAATCCAAAATCACAGCCCGATCGCACTTGGGTGAAAAACGAAAGACGGTTTGTGAAAATTACCCTGCACAAACAAAGCGACCACACCGAAGAGGTGGCTGATCTCTTTCATTCGGTACCGCTGACTCTGACAAAATCGAAAACGTTTCTGCCTGTGCATTTCGTCTCAAATATCGTTTCGGCGGTACCGCTAACTTCGGGAACAGCTCAAATCAAAGCAGATTCTTTGTATGCTGAAATTCCGGATGTGCGGTTCAACACACCGGCCGCGGACAGCATTTTGTGGCAGCACGCACAGGGGGATGCCAGTCCCTGGACCGGAAAAAACATTCTTTATTTTCTGGTGGTGAAGGATTCCCTCAACCGGGTATTTTACACGCCAGAAAAAATGGCCACATTTGCATCGAAAAAATTAAATTTGCTGCCCAGAAAAATCATCGTTGGGGTCGCTGAATTTAAAAAAGATGTACCTGCCTCTGATTTGTACTGGCTCAATGTTCTGGATAAAGTAAAAAGCCGATTAGATGATTTCAAAGATATTCGATTGCAGTTCATCGGCCATGCCTGCGCCATCGGGTCGCCCGCCGTAAATAAAACACTCTCGCTCAATCGAGCGAAAAAGTTTCAGAAAGAATTTTTGTTCGAAATTAACAATCGCGACCCGGAAATGCTGAAACGAATCGAAGTCCGTCTGGACAAATACGATGGGCACGGCGAACAAGAACCGTTTCAGTTCGAGATCGACAAAGAAAGCTTTCTGGAAGTTTTGATGAATAAGAATTTTGTAGAATATCAAGTAATAAAAGACCAGATAGAATCGGGCTTCAAAACCATTCGATTCGATCCCTTCAAATTGCGAGTCAAGGGCAGAAAAGTTCTTCTCATAAGCGATAACGCAACCACTTATGGCCGGCAAATCAATCGCCGCATTGAAATACATATCAAGAAAGTTGCTAACAAAAAATTTACTGCGAAAGATTCTCCTCAATTTGAATAACCTTTGCCGGAACCGGAATTATTTTCATCAGCACCATGCTTTGCGCTGGCAATTCAAGCACATGAGTTAAAGTGCTCTGGCTGATTGGTACCTCCCGTAACACTTCGACCTGCTGCAAGTTTTCCTTTTCTTTAATCTTTTGAATTTGCTCTGGGTCTGGATCTTGTGACGCACCCAGGGACTGCCAGACGGTATGCGAATTGCTAAACTCCCGGCAAACTCGATAAAATTCAACATCCACACTTTCCCATTGAACCGGCAGGTTTTTGAATTGAACTTGAAGATTTTCAACTCCCACCCTGGCCTCGTTTTCAGTAAAATTCCAGATGATCGCACAAATGGCCCTTCGCTCATCTAACGTGGCTAAACCGTCAATCCGTGGAAATTCCTCGTACGAAAAGGATCTTTCATGGAACGAATTAATCTGCATTTTCAGTCTGGTTTCCCCCAGCATCTCTAACATCACGAACGCGTTGAAGATCGGCATTTTTATATTCTCGTTGGTAAATAGCGCCCGATTGCCTTCAAAGAATCGTTTGCCCTCCAAATAAAATGCCCAGGTGGTAAACAATTTCACCGGCATCTTTGTGGCGGAAATAAAATCCAGCAAGCGCTTCGCCATGCGGACTACGAAGATGGGATAGTACTCGCTATTATGGATGCGATATTCGGGAAAATCATGTACACCGTAATCGGTGGCCACAGCCATGTCGCATTCGTCAAACAGGATTTCCGTGTCTTTAAGTGAGGGATACTTTTGCAATATCTCCTGGTATCGTTGCCAGTAGCTTACAATGGTTTGCAGAGACGGCATTTCAAACGGTTGCTCCGGCAGCGGCCATCCGGTGCCTTTTGTATGCAATGAAATGAAATCCAGACGCACACTCCGTTGACCCGTGGCGTAGTTTTTACCGGACACACAATGCTTCAAAAAAGTGTTCAAAAACCCGGGTGAACGAGCCAGCGCCGGTCCGCCAATTTTGATCGACGGCAAGGCTCTGACGGCGCCATCCACCGCGTGATCGTATATTTTACAGTAATCTTTCACCGAGCCCTTGAAAAAGCCCGGATTGTCCGGCTCGTTCCAGACTTCCCAGTACCAGCTACGGACCTCGGCCTCCCCAAATTTCTCCACGCAATGGCGCACGGTCTCGTAAACCAGATCAGCCCACTGCCGAAAATCTTTTGGAGGATACATCCAGAGATCGCTGCCAGAATAGTCGTAAGTGGGTTTGGGTTTTGGCCCTTTGGAAAGAAAGTCCGGCATGAAACCGAGCTCCACAATCGGCTTGCAGTTATGATTTAAGAACGTTTCCAAAACCTGATCGAAAATTGTAAAATCATACACCAATTGCTTATGGCCGTTCAACCCACACACGTTGCCGGAGCCTTTGGTGGGAGTGGAAAGACCGTTGCCCGTGGTAAATGTGTGATGGCAGCGAATATAATACGGTTCAGAAGATAGGCGAGCGATCTCCCGGAATATTTGTTTCCCTCTCGGCGTGTAAGTCCAGTTGATTTCATCGTAACCAAAGGAACGCCAGACGGCAGGCACATTTGCAATTGGCTCTTTACAGTCAATGGTCAGCGACAGCGCAGTGGATTTCATCCAATTTCTCCATTTCGATTCCTTTTTTAGACTGGCCTAACATAATAATTATTTTCTGACAATTCTTCAACAGTTGTGAAAAAAAATTCAATTATCTAACAACCTGCAAGAAATTAATTTGATTGAATAATTGATTTAAATAAATGAATTTAAAATGAGATGAGGTTCATAGATGTACGAGGGAAGAAATGATGAATTGGTTGCGAAAGTGGGGTTAAAATTCAATCAGTCGTTTATGCACAGTTGGCCCTTTGTTTAAAAATCAAATATATGAACGGTCCGCGGCTATTGATATTGACAAAATCCCAATTCATTTTTGTGCGGTATTGAATGATTTTCCCGATTTCGTGCTTCAGGGATTCTGAAGAATGATATGCGGTGAGCGAAATTTTTTCCTCGATGATATCATAATTGTTCTGACCAGCCTGTAACTTTTGCCTTTTCTTTTCCATAAAATTCAAACTGCCCATTCCTGTATTAAAGTTTGCCATGGAAAAACATCGATTAATGGTAGATTTTTGTTGAATCGCTTATCGAAGCTGTCTATTCTCAAAAACAAAGTGATGTTTCGATTGATTGCCTCACGACTTCTCTTTTATTTTGCGAATAAAGCTCACAATCAGGATTCAGGATTCGAGACATTTGGAACGCTTATATATTAGACAATCTAACTCGCAAAAAGTTTAAACTTATTTTTGGGGAAACAACTTATTTTTCATGCGTTCCCATGATTCACCAAAAATAATTATTAAAAAAAAGGAAAACCTATTATTAGTACACTATGTAGAGGGAAATATTCTAAGAAAATTCAATCGACTTAATTTAAGGCAGGATTTACGCTTTTCGCACAGGCGTCTCGCCCCGACAAGCGGCACGGTAAAGGGGAAAGGATTTCTGAAACATGCCAATCGCGGATTTGGGATGGCGGATTTCGGAATTTGAGTGCCGTCCTGAAAAAAGTTGCTGCTTATCAGAATCGCAAATCACAAAAGCGCTTTGTGCATGACGATGGCGGAGTCCGGGCAGATGCGGCTGAATTGCTGGGTGGCTCGAATGGCCGCCGGCACGTCCTTTCTACACACTTCATGGAATCCTTTGCGAGCAAAATATTCCGAGGCGGTGGTGGTGAGCAAGTAGAGATTTTCAATCCCTTTTGAGCGTGCCAGCTCGAGCGCAGCTTCGTAGAGCCGGCTGCCGATTTGCCGGCTCTGAAAGTCGGCAGTCACAGCGAGCGAACGCAGCAGACCCCATTTCTGGTAAGCTTCGATGCCCACCGTTCCCACGATTTGTCCGTCAACAACGCCCACTAAAAATCCATGTAGATTTTCAGTTAAATCCTCCACAGGCAAATCCGATTGCTGCAGCAGATTGGTTAGCTCGGTTTTATCTTCGGGGACAGCCGGTCGGATAGCAAGTTCTTTCATAGTTCATCTGTAAAATGAGCAACAAGTTTCCTCATTCAGACTTTTCCTTATCTAATCGATAAAGGTAATTGACTTTGACATCGATGTAGAACAGCTCTTCCGCTAGTTTAAAATCGGCCGGTGTCATGTTTTCGAGCACGGTGGTTTGCCACTCGCTGGTGGGATAAATAAATTCATACTTGTGTTTGGAGGTGGTGATTTTTATGGGCATGTGAAAATCTTTTACGTCTGCTCGCCAGCGGTATTTTGCCAGTAAACTGTCGCCCTTTTTAATCACGGTGATTTCCAGTTGCGGCAATTTCGGATATTTTAAATATTGATCGAAAAAGTAAGTAAAATCGCGGCCGGTTTTTTCGTTGACATAATTAACGAGGTCGTCCGCGGTGATGGTCTGGTATTTGAACTGTTCGGCGATGCCGCGGATGACCTCAAACCACAAACGGTCATCGTCGAGCACGCTGCGCAAGGTGTTGAGCATCAGGGAGCCTTTGGGGTACATGTCGCGTGAGCCTTCTTTGTTGACATGGAACACGCCCTGCACCGGCCGCCGATTTCCCACTCCCGGCTTTTTGGCGTTCTGATAAGTGAGGGCGACCTGGTAGCCGTTTATACACTCCACATACAGGGCCTCGGCGTACGCGCCAAAACTTTCGTGAATCCACATGTCCGCGATGTCTTTGGAAGTGACGCTATTGCCCCACCATTCGTGCGCGGTTTCGTGGATAATTATAAAATCGAAGCTGAGGCCGATTTCCGACGAGGCCCGGCCCAGGTACCCGTTTTGGTATTGGTTGCCGTACGCCACCGCGGTCTGGTGCTCCATGCCCAGGTGCGGCGACTCCACCAGCTTGTAGCCGTCCCGAATGAAAGGGTATTTGCCGAAATATTTTTCGAAGCAGGCCAGCATGGGCTTCACTTGCCGGAACTGCGCTCGGGCTTTTTTCAGGTTGTACGGCATGACGTAGTAGTCCAGAGTCAGCGTGTGACCGTTAATATAAATGTCATCAAAATGAGCAAATTTACCGATGTTCAAGGTGACGTTGTAATTGTTGATGGGGTAACTCACAAACCAGTCCCAGCGCGTCCAGCCGTCAGTGTCTTGCTGCCGGCGCAGCCGGCCGTTAGAGACGTTCATCAGACCCTGCGGCACGGAAACGCTGATGAGCATGCTGTCGGGTTCATCTGACTGGTGCTCTTTGTTGGGCCACCACAGGCTGGCGCCGGTACCCTGGCAGGTGACCGCCACCCAGGGATTTCCCAGTTTGTCGCGCGACCAGACAAAACCGCCTTCCCAGGGCGGCCGCCGGGCTATCTGCGGTGTGCCAGAGTAAAAGACGGTGATTTCATGGATGGAATTGGCAGTCAGCTTTTCGGGAAACCGCACGTACACGGCTGACAGCTCCCGTTCGAAGGGCAGGGACTGACCCGGTTCAGTTTCGATTTTTTCGATGTGCATGTTTTCGAACAAATCGATCTGCATTTGGTCGAAATCCGAAACCACGCGGAAGCGAATTTTGTTGCTGCCGCTGATGGCTTTCGTCAAGGTGTCCACTTTGATATTCAGATGATAATAGGTAACGTCGTAGCAGGTTCTCAGCGGGGTAAGCATGCCGCGCAGGGTGTCTGCGCGCGTAAACACCAGCTCACGTTGGTCGTGCAGAAGTTGGGCAGACACCGGCCCTACCGTCATGCATAGGAAAAATGCAAAAGAGACCCATATCAGTTTCATCTCGCCTTCGCTTTCAGTTTATCAAAATTAATTCATTTAGAGGTGAGAGAGAAATTTAAAATATTTCTGAATAAATTCAAAGGAATAATTTGAAAAAGGAAGTAAAACCTGAGTTTTGGAGGGATAATTGTAGGTTGTGGCTGTCCCCAAAAGCCTGCCTATTATGTCATTCCCGCGCATGCGAATTGGCGTCAACCTAAGAAAAACTTGTTCCTAAACTCCAGATTGGGGACAACATTGTCTAAGAAACTCTTTTTCTTCTCTGTAAATTGGTCATTCGAAACAGAGTTTTTCCGCACTTGCATTCCAAAATAGAACTTTTAGAACGAGAACGGGGTGGATTTTCAGCATAAATATGGCAGAAATGGGTTATTTAATCCTTAAGTTGACACGAAAACGCGCACGTGGGAATCCATTAGCCTATTGTTTTATTGGATTCCTGTTTCCGCAGGAATGACAATTCGTTGATAAACTTAATCTTTTTGTACAACCCCATTAAAGTTTCCTCCCTTCGACTGTATTTTGCCCGATTTTGCCATCTTTCAATTTGAATTTATCAAATTTTTCTTTATATTATTTGGAATTGCCAAATGGCGTTACTCTTAAACAAAAGGTCTGACATGCACAAATTCACTCGGCAATTTCTGAGCATTTTACTCATTTCGCATTTGTGGTCCATCTCTGTGGCCCAAAATCACAAGCCCGAGGGCGGTCCATTCAAACTGGTCAAAATTGAAAACTTTGCACAACCGATCAAATCCTGGTTATTCGAAAAAACTTCAAAACAGCCGGCCGGGCCGCTGCTCGCGATTCAACCTGAGCAAATAACCTGGCTCAAAGGCCATCCTGCACAAAGTTTGGACCTGCCGTCCGGTTACCTGGAAACAGTCTTTTCAAAAAGCGGCGGATATTTTGGGATGTTGTCTTTGAATCCGGCATCAGCCGTGGAGGATGCACGCCGGACACTGCAAATCGACGTTTACACTTTTCGCGGCGAAAAACTCTACCGTTTACAGCGAACGCATTATTACGATGACGCCTTTCCCGCGGTGGCGATTTCAGATTTAGATGGCGCCGCCGTCCTGAGTCACAACGCCACCGGCAAGCTCTGGTTTTACAATAACCGCGGCAGGCTCACGCAAGAAGTCACTT
>JBHHXN010000083.1:0-22375 GCA_046757025.1 bacterium | reverse complement strand
CGGTGCGACCACCGGGGTTATCAGCGTAAGCAACGCAGCGGGTTTTGCTGGCAGCAGCTCCAATTTTACTGTGACATTTGCTCCTGCCATCACCAGTTTCATCCCCACTTCTGGTGAGGTTGGGATAGAAATTACCCTTTCTGGTGCCAATTTCACAGGCACCATTGCGGTGTTGTTCAACGGAACGCCCGCTGCCAGTTTTAATGTGGATTCGGACAACCAATTGCGTGCGGTGGTACCCACGGGTGCCACAAATGGCCCCATTACCGTAACCAACCCAGCGGGTTCCACCACAAGTGCCGGTGATTTTACGGTCACGGTTCCTGCGGGGACAACATTGACTTTTAATCCTACCGAAGATGCTTTCGTACGCTCTAACCGAGTTACCAACAATTACGATCACGCACCCGATTTGCGTGTGCGGCAAACTTCTTCAGCAGATTTTAACACTTACCTCAAATTTAACATCAGCGGTCTCTCTGGCTCGATTCAGAGTGCCACGCTGAAGCTGTTTGTGATCGACAGCGGTTCCGATGGTGGCGCCATTTATTCGGTTTCCAACAACTTTTTGGGCACCAACACACCCTGGACCGAAGCGGGGCTGATTTTCACCAACGCACCGGAGATCACCGGTTCGCCGTTGAGCTCCCTGGGTGCGGTCAATCTGAACGAAACTGTGGAATTTGATGTTACTGCGGCGATTTCAGGGAACGGTATGGTGAGTTTTGCCATATCCAACAATTCCGGCGACGCCGTTAAATATAGCTCAAAACAAGGGGTGCAGGTGCCGGTTTTGGAAATTGTCACCGGCTCGGGTTCTTCAAATGTTCCAAGCATAACTTCGTTTTCACCTGCTGCCGGCCCTGTTGGCACGGAAGTGACGGTGACCGGCAATAACTTCAACGCGGTAAGCAGTGTGAAATTTAACGGCATTGCCGCCACCATTTTTACGGCAGATTCGGATACGCAATTGCGGGCTAACGTGCCGCCGGGCGCGAGCACTGGAAAAATAAGTGTGGCAAACGCCAGCGGCACCGGTACCAGCTCCAACAATTTTACCGTGGTGGGCAGTCCCGTGATCAGCTCCTTCTCGCCGGTATCCGGGCCAGTCAGCACCGAAGTCACTATTGTGGGTAGTAATTTGTCCGGTTTGTTGAGCGTTACATTTAACGGCACACCGGCCACCAATTTTACTCTGGATTCCGACAGTCAGGTGCGAGCAAACGTACCCAACGGAGCCACGACCGGCAAAATTGCGGTTTCCAATGCCGCTGGTACGGGTGTGAGCAGCTCCGATTTTACCGTTTCCAATTTACCAGGTATCGCCTCTTTCAATCCAAGTTCGGGAACGATCGCTACCGAAGTAACCATAACTGGTGTGAATTTTACCGGCGCCACTGATGTCTCGTTTAATGGTGTTGCCGCTGCACCTTTTAACGTGGACTCAGATTCTCAAATTCGTGCCACGGTGCCAGCCAGTGCTACCACTGGAAAAATAAGCGTAACCACTGCTGCCGGCACGTCCACGAGTACGGATGATTTTGTGGTGGCGCAACCGCCGACCATTGCTTCTTTCACCCCCACCAGTGGGCCGATAAACTCGGAGGTCACCGTCACCGGCAACAATTTTACCGGCACCTTGAGTGTGGCCTTCAACAATGTGGCTGCCAGCAATTTTACGGTGGATTCCAACACCCAGCTGCGGGCCGTGGTTCCTTCGGGCGCCACCACTGGAAAAATAAGTGTGACCAACGCCGCTGGATTGGCTGCCAGCGCAAATGATTTTACCATTACCTCCGGTTCTGGCACGTTCACATTTCTATCCTCTGATGATGCGTATGTTCGTTCCTCCAGACCCACTGAAAATTTTGGCGGGGACGTGGAGCTGAAAGTTCGTACCACCTCGGTCAACCGGGACTCGTATCTGAAATTTAATGTCACCGGATTGAGCGGTGCGGTACAAAGCGCCAGAGTTAGAATGCAGGTCATGAATGCCAGCGTGGATGGCGGCTCGATATATTCGGTTTCCAATAATTATAAAGGTACGGCCACACCGTGGGATGAATCGGGATTGGTCTGGAACAACGCTCCGGAAATCACCGGTGTGCCGCTGCATTCCGCCGGTCAGGTCAACCTCAATCAAATAGTTGAATTTGACGTGACCGCGGCTATTCTAGGAAACGGTACTTACAGCTTTGCTGTGAAAAACGCGTCCTCTGATATTGTCATTTACAGCTCCAAAGAAGGTCCCACCGCACCGGAGATGGTCATCACTACGGGCAGCGCTCTGCCAAAACAAAGTCAGGAATTAGCGGAAGACCACCCACCGCAAGAGACCAACGGCACGGAATCGACCATGCCGGAAGAGATCGTGCTGTATCCGAATTATCCCAATCCATTCAACCTGGAGACCGCCATCGAATACGCTTTGCCAGAAGATGCCAAAGTGAAATTAAGTATTTTCAATTTGAAGGGACAGCTTGTGCGCATGTTGGTGGATGGACAGGAAAAGGCGGGCTTTAAAAAGGTTCGCTGGGATGGTAAAAATAGCCACAATCTGGAAGTGGGAACGGGTGTGTACTTCATGCAATTGGAGATTGGCGATACCAAGTTGTCAAAAAAAATCACCCTGCAAAAATAGCTTGCATTTCTCTTGTTCAATTGATATATTAGTGGAGTGTTTTTGTTGTCTCGGAAACACTCCACTGCCCCATAATTTCGCTTCGTTGTATTATCGCATTTAGAAGTTACCTTAGCCGATGAGCGTGACTCTTTCCACTCTGTCATACTTAGGGAAGAGTTGTTTGACATACATTTTTATTTTGCATGTTAAATCCTGTTTATTAGGTTCGACATTCAAAAAATCTTTGAATGCGGCAATATAATTTGTGGAATCCTACTTTTGTGGCGGGGGCTCAGATTCACTTAAACTTCCCATTGTCATTCGATATTCGATTTCCTGCTAATAACTGCGCCCATTGATTATTCCATTCGGTTTTATTCAACAAATTTGCACTCGTTCTTATTTTTGTTGATAGATGGCTGTTGGTAGTGATCATGTGATTGGCATTTTTTATCTCTTTTTCTATTCCACTTTTGTGGGATAAAGAATAATCATGTCAAATTAAGCGCAAGGAGGATCGATCATGTGGAAGTCGAATATTGTCCTGGGCTTCACCTCAGAACGCATCTGGCCAAAAGCGTGGCGGTGGGTCTGGATGAATCGAGTCGCGGTTATGGTTTTTGTCTTTCTAACTGCCTACCCAATCAGCGGCCGCCTGGCCCTGGCACAAACCACCGTTTTCATCAACGAACTGCACTACGACAATGCCGGCGGAGATACTGGCGAGGGCGTGGAGATTGCCGGCCCGGCCGGCACCGATCTCACCGGGTGGAAAGTCTTCCTTTATAATGGGAGTAATAATGCCACCTATGGAACCATCACCCTAAGCGGCACCATCCCTGATCTTTGCAAAGGATTTGGAGTCCTGGAATTTTACAAATCAAGTATTCAAAACGGCGCTCCCGATGGATTGGCGCTGGTGGATGCGGGCGGCAACGTGTTGCAATTTCTAAGCTACGAGGGCACGATGACCGCCATTTCTGGCCCCGCAGCCGGACTGACCACTACGGACATCGGCGTGGCAGAAAGTGGAGCGACCCCGGTTGGTCATTCGCTCCAGCTAACTGGCAGCGGTACCGCCTACGAAGATTTCACCTGGAGCGCAGCCGCTCCCAATACCTTCGGAGCCTGCAACACCAATCAGACGTTGACGCCACCGGTCTGTGCCATCACCGATTTAACCGCTGGCAGCCAATCGGCCTGCGACCCGCAAACCAACACCTACACGCAGGAGATCGTGGTGACGTTCGAAAATCCGCCGGCTTCGGGCAGTTTGCTGGTGAACGGACAGATGTTCGGTATCGGCGTCAGTCCGCAAACCGTGACGTTGATGGGTTTGTTGGCGGATGGCATTAGCGTGGATGTCACTGCTTCCTTCACAGCGGATGCAGCTTGCACGTACACAGTAGAGAATTTATTCACGGCACCGGCTGATTGCCGGCCGGTGGATTGCGCCGGCGTGCCCGGGGGCGAATCCCAGATCGATGAATGTGGGGAGTGCCGACTACCCACCGATCCGGATTTTGATCAATGTCCGCCCCCCGCGGATTTCATTTCGCTGCTTAACGCGATATTGGATGAAATCGATCAATTGCTGGCGGAGGATTCGCTATCGGAGAGAGCGCGGGATAATTTGGAAGAAGCGCGAAACAAATTGCACAACGCCATTTCCAAGTTTGAAGCGGATAAAATAAAATCGACATTTGATAAGCTCCGCAGCGCCATGAAAGATTTGCTGCAAGCTCAGAATAGGGGTGCCGAAGTTGATTGGCTGATAGAAGAGTTGGTGGCTGCTGCGCGACAACTGGCTTTGGATGAAATCGAAAAAGCACAGCAATTTGCCGGTGACCGGACGGTGGATAAATGGATTCGCAAGGCGCAAAGTCGTTTGAACCGCGCTGAGAAAAAATTGCAGCGAAACCGTCCGGACAGAGCCATACAGGAATACAAAGCCGCCTGGAAATATGCTACCAAAGCCTATCATCGGGGAAACAGCGGTAATCTGGCTACCGAGCCATTTGGCGAGACACTCGAGGCGGTAGTTGGGACGACTTTGGAACGGCCGTCGGATTTCGCATTGGAACAGAACTACCCGAATCCGTTTAACCCTACTACCACAATCATTTTTTCAGTTCCTGAAACCCAGGAAATCACGCTTTCAATTTACAATTTGCGAGGTCAATTGATCGCCACTCTATTCTCGGAATTCGCTGCGGCTGGTCGGCACCAGGTGACCTGGAATGGCGCCAATAATTTTGGTGAACGAGTCGCCAGTGGAATTTACCTGTATCGCATTGAGGCCCAGGATTTTATAGCACAAAGAAAACTTTTATTGATAAAATAAGTGCCGACTCAAAAAATGTAAGCTGATGAGAAAGAATAAATTATATTTACAGAAAGTTATCTATAATCCGTATTACATGATTGTTTGAAATATCCTAAACGTTCTTTTCTAAAATGTAACGAAATAAATTGTGGGGAGTTTTCCAGTTTGAGCTTACAACCAGAACCTGTTTCATTAAATTGAACAGACTAAAAGCCTCGAGGAAGACTAATGTGGATTAGCCTGCTGAACAGGTCGATGAAGAAGAGATTTCGCTACCCTCTATTGTGGATTGTACTTGTTTGATCGATCAAACAAACTGTGTCCGATTATCCTTTATATTATTTTGCTTCCCCCAGTTGTACTGTCCGAGTAACTATTAGATCACATTTCAATAGAAACTATATTGTTTTGGTTAAATATGTTGTGTTTAGTTTTCTCAAATTTTTTGGATATCAGGGAGGTGATGATCATGCATCTTTGGCAAGCCGATTAGAATCACTTTTTTAAAATTCAATTAAAAGAATAACCAATTAAGTGTAGAAAGTAAAATGAAAAAACAAAGATTTATTGTTGTATTATGTTTGTGTATGATATTTTTGATAGGAGTTTGTGTTACTTCAAATTTTGCACAGACCACGAAATGGGTTGATCAAGCAGGCGGCTCAGACGCCAATGATGGCAACACCGAAGCAACGGCTTATGCAACTTTACAGTTCGCAATTGACAACTCTACCAGCGGTACGGCGACAACGCAGTCGGTAATTAATGTCAAAGACGGAACCTATAGAATCACTGGACAGAGCAATCGCATTGGCTTCGCTACAGCCATTCTGATCAAAGATTTGGATTACCTTACGGTTCAGGCTGTGTCCGGACACAATCCGAAAGTTAAGCCGGTCACTTCTGTAGAAGCAAATATCGTTTCCATCTCAGTCGATAATTGCGACCATTTGATAGTCGACAACATCGATTCCGACCAGACCGTGGCGCAATTTGACAACTGGCATGTTTTTGATTCCGACGATCTCACTTTGAAAAACAGTACCTTCGAGGGTGGTGAAGATGGTATCGACTTCAACACGGACATGACAACTGCAATGATCGAAAATAATCATTTTAAAGACGTCAACACGGGCAACGGAGATGAAGTCCTCGATTTTACGGATGCCTCTTATTCTGATGTGACCATTCAGGACAATACCTTCGAAAATAACTATCGGCAGATTACATTGAACAAACAGTCAGGAAAAACGATCAGCGATTTTACAATTCGCCGAAATATTATGAATGGCACAAACAGCCAGGAAGCCGTTCGTCTCATCGGAGCATCAAATATTTTAATCGAAAACAATGTCATAATGAACAATATGCAGCAAGGAGTTTACATTGACAATGGCTGTGCCACTATCACCATCCGCCACAATTCCTTCTTTAATAATGATCAGGAATTTGGCGGCAATGGTGAAGTGCGCACAAAAGTTACCTCTGCAGATATTGTGATTAAAAACAATATTTTCTATGCCAATGGATCCAATCCCGTGTTTGAAACCACCGTTACTTCTTTGCCAGGCGAAGATTATAATCTGGTTTATAATTTCAGTGGTTCTTTCACCTATGGAGCAAACACAATCACTGGCTCCGATCCATTATTTGTAAACACCACGCCAGGCAGTGAAGATTTGCACTTGCAAACAACCAGCCCTGCCATTGCTGCCGGCACAGATTTGGGTGTTTCAGATGATCTTGAAAAAAATTCCAGACCGAGACCCGCTCCAACCAATCCCGATATGGGCGCTTATGAAAGCAGCGAACCAGCTCCTTCCGGTCCCAGAAACACAAAAGAGGATGTGATCGCTGATCTCTCATCATTGCTGCCAACTGGCGACAAAAAGACCGACAAATGCATCAAAAAAGCCATCAAAAATCTAAAAGCCAGTCTTGTTGGAAAATATTGGCAGGATGACTCACATCTGACCAAAAAAGGCGGGAAAGTATTTAAGAAGGAAAAGAGTGCGGTCAAATATCTCATGAAAATTGACGATCCGCCAGCGGCCGTAACCGACGCTATTGACGCGTTGGTTGAGACGGATAGAACTTTAGCTCAAACCGCGATTGACGAGGCTGTTGCCGCTTCTGCGAATCCTAAAAAAATAGCAGATGCAGAGAAAGAAATGGACAAAGCTCAGAATGAAATCGATGCGGATAAATTTGACAAAGGCATTGACAGATTCCGGCGCGCCTGGCAATATGCGTTTACGGCTTTAAAAGATGCGCTGCCGAAGTCCACAGCGGATGCGGAAGTATTTCAGTCTGAGCTGAACATTCCTGTAGATTTTACTTTGAAACAGAATTACCCGAATCCGTTCAATCCCTCAACAACAATTACCTTTGCACTTCCTGAAGCTGGTGAAGTCACTCTTGCGATTTACAATTTGCGCGGACAATTGATTCGTACTCTCGCTTCGAGTGTATTTACTGCCGGGGTTCATAACCTGGCATGGGATGGTAAAGATGCAAGCGGTTTGCGGGTTGCGAGCGGGATTTATGTGTTTCGTATCCAAGCAAATGATTTTGTTGCACACAAGAAACTTTTGTTGACAAAATAAATTTCAATGCGGTTTGAATCGTTGAAAGCGTGGGCGGATTTTCTGAGCCCACGCTTTGTTTTATGAGTTTTTGAAAGAAAAAAAATCATGCAATATCCAGTTTTTCATAATCCTTTTGAGACTTGCATGTCTCATTTCCCGCCTTCTGCCTCCATTAGATTATTTTATTGATAAAATACAAGTTAGGGTTGTCTTGAAATGACTAATGAGACATAGATGACTCATAAAAATGCCTGACTATTTGATGATAACAATTCATTTTTGCTAATTATTTTAAGTTCTTAAATTTCAATAGCCTGAAACCAGGCTGTTAGACGAGTAAACTTTGTAAAACAGTGTTTTTGGTACGAGGTTTGTACATCTACTTTTGAGATGGTTTAAACCCGGAGGTTGAAAATATTGGAGTGTAAATTCTGTTAGCCTGAGGTGATAATCAATATAGTGAAAGATTGTTTAAATAGCCGACGAATCACAAAACCCTCAGTGAAATCATTCCCCGTGTCATCATGCCTAAGAAAGGTAGACTGAATAAAGAGGAGTATGAGCGTGAGCATGCCAAGGAATTTAAAGCCCTGCGAAACGCGCATGCGGCTGTGGAATCGGATATCAATTCTTTAGAGCATCATGGCCTGAACCGGTGTCCTGATAAAGGCTTGACAAACTTCAAGAAATATGCTGCCTTTGGCATTCTAGCCTATAATCTGCATAGACTAGGAAACGTTTTAATTGAACAAGAACGGGAACAATTGTCAAAGAACAAGAAAGCGGCTTAAGAAACGATTAATCGCAAAAAGCAATGGAGACGTGCGTCCAAAACGCCCTGAAACAAAAACGAAACTGAGAAAATGCAGAATTCCAACGATTCCTTTCCCGATAGTTAAAAAAAGTGGCTTCTGCTTCAATTTTTTTTTGGGTCTCACTTCATAAACGAAGGACTTTTCGGTCAGACACTACTTAAAACAGGAAAGCCTGACTGACGGGCTTTCCTGTTTTTTTTTTTTCGGTATTCATTATCGCATAACTTATTTGCAGTCAATGAAAAATTAATTTTACAATTGCGAGATAAATATTTATATTGCACTATTCGATAGCTTATTAATTGCTCATAATTCTTTATTTTCAGGATTGCTTTTCCTCAAATTATCCAGGCTGTGGGAGAAATTGCTATATTAACAGAACTCTTGGAGATCTTTACATTATTTTATTTGCGTAAAATATGAAACGAACGGTTATCTTTTTATGGGTTATTTTGAATGTTTGTTTGTCATTTCTGCAATCGAATACACAAACCGTACAAAAACCATTCAAACCCACCTATTTGGATGCTCTACACTTAATCGGCCAACAGCGATATGATGAAGCGATCCAGCGCTTAAAAGCAATTATTGCCGACGACTCATCCTTTGTCCGGGCATATTTAAAACTGGTGGAAGTTTACAAATACCAAAACAACCTGAAAAGCGCCAGCGCTTTTTTTGAAAAAGTTATTGCAAGCTCACCGAAAAACCCTTATGCCCACCATGCGCTGGGGTTAGTTTACCGAGAGAATAGGGAATATCAGCAAGCCTATAACAAGATACTGAGAGCGATTCAACTGGATTTTGAGAATTACGCCGCTTACCCGGATTTCGTGAGTGTTCATCGAGATATGGAAGAAGCAAAGCAGACCATCGGGGACGTTTCGAAAGCCAAACCTGAAGTCGCCGCGGCGCATTATGGTTTGGCCTACATTTACGACTTGCAGTTTCAGTGGGCCAGAGAATTGGAAGAAGCTAAACAAGCGGTCGCATTGCAACCAGACTTTCTGGAAGCGCGCTATCTGGTATCGTCGGCTTACTATGAATTGGGGCAGTATCATGACGCTTTAAATGAATGTAATTCAGGATTATCTCTGGCTGAAAAAACAGGAGACTGTGAAAATCAAATTGACTTTATCAAATTAAAAGCATTTATCACCAATAAAATGGGTGACCCAACCACCGCCCTGAAATACTTGCATGATGCATTGAAAATGACTCAAGAGATTGGAGATAAAGATAAAGAGAGCGATACGCTCAATAATTTAACCAGAATTTATTGGTACAGCTCCAATTACCGACAAGCCCTGGATGCAGCTAAACGTGCCTATGCAATTGAGCAGCGATTAGGGAAAAAACCTGGCCAGGCTTCCAATCTGAATTATATGGGAATTATGTATGCTCAGCTTGGCGATTATTCCATGGCGCTGGAGTACTATGAACAGGCGCAGGATTTATATGAAGAAATTGGCAATCGAGGCTCGGCAGGAATCTGTTATGGCAATAATGCAGGCGTACAATTAATTCTTGGTAACGAACAAAAGGCTCTCACGCTGCTTAAAGATGCCATATCGATTGCTAAAGAGCAGGGTTCGGGATGGAGAAATGTTGAGACCAATTATACGATAGTGATGGGAGATGTTTTCAAGAACCTGGGTCAATTTGATGAAGCCCTCGATCAATATAACCAAGCCCTTCAGATCGTAGAGGAGCTCAAAACAGAAGAGCATCAAGTCAGTAACTTGCTGGGCAAAATAGGGGGGATTTATCAAAAACTTGGTGCGTATCCAAAGGCGCTGGAATTTTACCAACAAGCTCTTAGTATAAATATGCGGCTTTTTAAGGAAGCTTTGAAGGCGGAAAATTTGTTGAGCATTGGGAGTTTGTATCTGGACATGAAAGAGAATGCCAATGCCGAATTGGCTTACGAAAAAGCCCTGAACATCGCTAGAAAATTAAACCAAATCGAGCTGGTCTGGAAAGCAGAGTCGGGATTAGCCAGGATTTTTCAAAACCAGGGACGCCGTCTCGAGGCAGTTGGTAAATATAAGCTGGCTATCGAATCGATCGAAAGCATCAGAGGGAAGCTCAGGCTGGAGCAAGAAAAAGCGGGTTACATCAAAGACAAAGTGGCGGTTTACGCAAGCCTGATTGGCCTCTTAGCTGATCTGCATCAACAACATCCCGATAAAGGGTATGATTCAGAGGCGTTTCACTATGTGGAACGGATGAAAGCCCGGACTCTATTGGACATCGTTTATCAGGGAAGAATTTTCCATAATTTAGCCGAGATTCCGCCGGATTTTATGCAAAGATATTTGTTAAATGAAAAAGAGCTCGAGCAGAAACATTTAGATTTATCCATTGAGTTAGCAAAGGAAGAGCAAAAAGAAAACCGGGAATTGATAAGATCTCTTAATAATGAAATCAAAAAGCTGCAAAGAGAAAAGGCGCAGCTCCTGAAGGAAATAAGAGAGCGCTATCCCAAATATTATCGGCTCACTAATCCCAGAATACTCACTGCCGATCAGGTGCAGCAAGAAATCCTGACCGACGGTCAAGTCCTGCTGGAGTACCTGGTGGGAGAGAAATCCATCTTTATCTGGGCGCTGACAAAGAAGGAAATGAAGTTTCAGACCATTGCCCTGACCAGAGCAGAATTGGAAGACAGGTTGGCGCGAATCAGTCCACTATTCCTAAAAGAAAAGGCGCCCGCCGATATTCGAATCGATCACCGTTGGGCCAACATCAGGCCCAACCTGCTGTATGAATTGTATAAGACGCTCATGCAAAAACCGTTGGCGGAAATTCTAAAGCCCGGCACGGAGTTAATTGTTGTTCCCGATGACATTTTGCACTACTTCCCATTTGAAATTTTGGTGAGCAATTTTAATCGACAGGAAGTACATTATCTGGTTGAAAAGCATGCTATTTCTTATGCTGCCTCCGCGAGCTTGCTGAGCCGGGAACTGCAAATACCTGGGCAAAAAAACCAAAATCTACTTGCCTTTGGCAATCCTGAATTTAGTCGCGACCAGAGCGAGGGAATTTTGGATTGGGTGAACTCCCTGGTGCCTTTTAAATCGGTTTTGCGAGGCGGTCAGTTTGAGCCTCTGCCCCATGCAGAACTTGAAGTAAAAGCCATTGCGGAGAATTTTCAAAATCCACTGATTCTGACTGGTGCGGAAGCATCGGAAAAGGCGTTTAAAGCGCGCGCGCCGAATTACGGGTTTCTTCATCTGGCTACACATAACATTAGCGATGATAAACAGCCCATGTATTCGAAAATTATTTTGGCCCAGACAGAACAACAAAGCGAAGATGGCTACCTTCAAACCTATGAAGTGTACAACCTGCGCCTGCATGCCGAATTGGTGGTGCTAAGCGGCTGTAATACGGGATTGGGTAAGCTCAGTCGCGGCGAGGGGCTCATCGGCATGACGCGCGCCTTTCAATATGCCGGAGTGCCCAGTCTGGTGGTGAGTTTATGGCCGGTAAACGATGAATCCACGGCGGAGCTGATGAAATATTTTTACCGCAATATTAAAGCCGGCCTGCCTAAAAACCGCGCTCTACAAAAAGCCAAGATCGAGTTAATCCATGCGAACGATTGGCGGCGGGATCCCTTCTACTGGGGCGCGTTTGTACTGATTGGCGACTGGAGGGAAGTGGTTATAAAATGACAGGTAATGGATGTTATGAGCGTCCTCTATTGAGAAGAAGCCGATTCGAATGTGTTCTCACAGTATCCCCACAAAGACACTTTTTGGGATAGCCCCCTGGGTTACTCTTTTGAGGCCAATTCAGTCATTCTCTGCACCATCCTCAAGGCATCGTCTTTTCTATTCAAATTGGGTTGGGTAAGTTGTACGATTTTTGTAAAGTAATTTTTCGCAGTTAATAGATCCCCCGCCATTATATAAGCTTTGCCCAAATACCAGAAACAATCTTCCTGGTAAAAGGAATTGCGGTCTGCTAAGGATAACGCCTTTTCCAGATACGACATCCCAAGTTTTACCTTTCCTTCGTCAAACTGGTAAGATAGACCCAGGAGCTGTTTTTTGGCTTCAAAAAGACAGGATACGCCGGCAACAAAGTTGGCCTGATAATGGTTTGGCTGCTTTTCCAAAAAACCGTTCAGCTCCTTTCTGGCTGCGGTATAATTTTTCTGGTCAAAATATTGCAGGCCACGCCTCAGCGATTCAGATTGCACATCTGCACCCCGCAAAAACCCGGTTTGTTCAGCTTGCATTAGAGCTATGGAATAATAATCCGGCCGCGCCAGAAAGGCATACGCGTACAGGGCGCCGACACCAACGCAAAGCAAAATGGCCACGTAAGCCAGCCGGGGTTTGAGTAAATTTTCATCCAAAACCGATTCCAGCCACGATTTAATTCGGTCGAAGAGGCTTCTTGTTTTAGGGGCGCTTGCTGCCTGCGAGGTAACGACGCCATTCTTGGATTTTAAATGGGCGTAAACTCGTTCATCCATGGATTTTTCGATTTCCGACCAGTTTTCAGGCAACTCGACGGCATCCTCATCCACATGCTGTGCCGCTTGCAAATGCTGCCAGGCTTCCAGACACGTTGGACACAAATCCAGATGTTCTTTTAACATTTGCTGCTCCTCGCTTGTGAGCTTTTTATCAAAATATTGCATAAAATCCTCGATATTTGGGCAGGAATTTAGAATGTCGCTTTTCAATTCCCGCAGCCATCGTTCATATTTATCTACGAAATTCGAATCGTGGTTTTGTTCGTTGGTCATTTCTTCTCCATGAGAATTTTGAAACGTCGTCGGCCATTCTGAATATAGGATCGTACCTGATTCATGGGATAGCCTGTTAAATCTGCGATGTCACCGTAAGAAAGATGGTGGATATAAAATAGACTGAAACATCGTCTTTGTGGTGGTTTAAGCATTTGCAGAATTTGCCAAATTTTCTCTTTCAGAGTTTTTTGATTTTCCGTTTGTTCTCTTGAATCGGGGTCGATGACAGCATGCTCTTCCAGTATTTGTTGATAGTGATATCGACTCTGCTTCCGTAAATGATCGATACATAAATTGCCGGCGATACGCGAAAGCCAGGGATAAAACGGCGATCCGGATTTAAATTTTTCTATATTATTGAAAGCCTTTATAAAAGCTTCGCTTGCTAAATCCTTTGCATCTTCCGTATTCTTCACCAAATGCAGGCAGCGCATAAAAATTTTTTGTTTATACCGTTCGTAAAGTTTTCCCAAATACTGTTTGTCTCGGGTATTCAGGTAGTTTTGTATCCAGAGATTTTCTTCATCACTCAGGCTATTGTTCTTTACACTGCTCACATACCTACCTTTACAATGAATACGAAATTCATTCTCAAATTACACAATTAACATTTTGATTGAAAAGTTAATTCCTTTAACGGCTAAAAGCAATAAAAACTTTTCATGAAAATTATGTAATCTAAAAATCTCAAACGTACTAAAAGAAAAGTCAAATTGTTTCGAAGGAAACTTGTAAGCGTTTTTTGTACTCGTTTTCTGCCTTGATTTAACTAATTTGCAAATTGTAAAATGGCCGATCCACGGATGTGCAAAAAGTCGATAGTGCTAAAATGCGGTATGCGGAGATCCAAAATTTATTTGGGTAAACATTTTGTAATTAATAAGTTTAAGCATCCTAGACTCCGCTCAGGATGAAGAGAAATAGACTTTAGGGACAGCCCCGGACAAAATATTAATTTTTAATATAGTCTTGTATTGAGAAGTGATGTACTTGATTTTACTCTGAAATAAAAAACTGCGGAGGGTTATCATGCGTGTTTTTACAAAAAAAAGTATTTTTGCAATCATCGGAAGCATGTTTTTATGGACAACTTCAATGGCGTTAGCCCAGAGTTTTAAAGGATTGGGCGATCTGCCCGGAGGAACGGTTTCCAGCCTGGCCATGGACGTTTCTGCCGATGGTAAAGTGGTGGTTGGCGTCAGCAACTCCGGCGGGCCGCAGGCATTTCGATGGACCGATCCCGACGGGATTAAAGGCTTAGGATTTTTACCGGGTGGGAACAACAGTTATGCGATAGCGGTTTCCACCGACGGATCGGTCATCACCGGCTGGAGCAATTCCAGCAACTCCGGCGGCAGCAATGTGGAAGCCTTTCGCTGGGTAGCTCCCGGCCCCATGGTAGGCCTGGGCGATTTGCTCGGCGGCCAGTTCAACAGCGAAGGCCGGGGCATTGCCGCGAACGGCGGTGTGATTGTCGGCCAGGGCTCGTCAGCAAACAAAGAAGCCTTTCTCTGGTTGTTTGCTTTTGGCATGACCGGTCTGGGGCATTTGTCCGGCGGCAGCGTGAGCGCGGCCAACGACGTCTGGTCGTCGGGCGGAGACGCCATCGCGGTGGGGGGCAGCAACCGCAGTGGGGCGAGCATGGAGGCCTTCTATTATGACACGCCCGGACCCATGGTCGGCATGGGCTTTTTACCTGGGGCGCACGCCAATGACAGCGAAGCCATGGCCATCTCTGCAAACGGCAAGGTTGTTGTGGGTTGGGGTGCCAGCTCCGTTTCTGGGGCAAAAGAGGCGTTCCGTTACACTTTACCCGGCGGGCCCATGCAGGGTCTGGGTTTTCTGCCTGCGCCGAATCCAAAAACTTTGAGCAAAGCTCTGGACGTTTCCAGCGACGGCAGTGTGGTTGTCGGATTTGTCAACGCCAGTTCCGGAGGAGTTGCGTTCATTTGGGACGCGACAAACGGAATGCGTGATCTGAAGCTTGTTCTCAGTGAGACGTACGGGCTCGACCTCATAGGCTGGACGCTCAACACCGCCACCGGCATCTCCGATGACGGTTTGACTATCGTCGGCGAAGGCACCAACCCGAGCGGTTTTGGCGAAGCCTGGATTGCCAAACTGACTGGTACGCCGCCACCACCGCCGACCATTCCCACGTGTTTTGATTTCAACGACAACACCACTCAGAATTGGAGTGTCGATCAAATTTATGATACCAGTACACAAACGAAGAAAACACCCACCATTGGATTTGTACTCACCAATAACCAAAATCGGCTGTCGGCTGCGGCGAATCCCCTCGTCATAGACGGCTCTTCTTCGGGTATGCACGACATTTATCTGGAGTCGCCCGATTTGAGCTCGGCATCATCCTGGCAGAACATCTCGGGCTACAGCATCGACATCCAGCGCACCTCCGGCAGCGTTTGTGGCGACCCGCCCAATTTTCACTTTGCACAGTTGCAGTTGCGCGTCATCGACACCACCGACAATTCTTTGCACTTGTTTGCCGAACACGATGGTACAAATTTTGTGTTTCACGCCATCAATCTCGGTACGTCGCATCACTTTGTCTGGAAACCGGCCTTCCTGTCAGACCCAAAGTACAAGGTGAAACAAGTGCGAATTCGCCTGACAGGCGCAGGCGAAGTCCCAATCGAATGCGGTGGCAACCGAAGCTGGCTCATCGACAATGTCTGCGCGGAGGGCGGAACGCCACCGCCTCCTCAAGAGTCTTTGACAGTAACCTCTCCCAACGGTGGTGAGAAATGGCAAGTGGGGTCGCAGCACAACATTACCTGGAGCAGTCAGAATCTCAGCAATCCGGTTAAGATTGAGTATTCCACTAACGGCGGCTCGAATTATACAACCCTTGTTTCCAGCACGGCCAACGATGGCAGTTACAACTGGACCATTCCCAACCAGCCCTCTGCGAACTGTTTCGTGCGGATTTCGGATGCCACCGATGGAAATCCCTCGGATATCAGCAACGCTAAATTTGAGATTGTGGCGGGAGCCAGTATCAGTGTGACTTCGCCCAACGGCGGCGAGGATTGGCTGGTGGGGTCGCAGCACAACATTACCTGGAGCAGTCAGAATTTCAGCGACCCGGTAAAAATTGAATATTCAACCAACGGCGGCGCGAACTACAAATCAGTTGTGAGCTCTACGGCCAATGACGGCAGCTACGCCTGGACCGTTCCCAATGAACCTTCCACAAATTGTGTGGTCAAGATTTCGGATGCAACAGATGGAAACCCGTTCGATATCGGCAATGCGGTTTTTACAATAAGCTCAGCAGGTAACACCGCACCAGGTAAAAATGTGGAAGTGGATGTGGGTAACGGTGTGAAAGTGACCTTTGAAAATGTAACCAATCCTGGGGAGACCACGCTGGATGTTAAAACCAGCGGACCGCCGCCGCCCAGTGGCTTCAAGATTATGCCATCTGGACTGCCGGTTTACTTTGATATCAATTCCACTGCCAGTTTTACCGGCAACATCACCATCTGCATTCCATACAACGATGCCGGCATGACGCCAGCAGAAGAAGCGAAACTCAGGCTGCATGTGTATGAATCTCCTCCAGGACAGTGGAAGGACATTACCAAGCTGCCGGTGGATGTAAACGCGAACATCCTTTGTGGCTCCGTGACGCATTTGACGCTGTTTGCCATGATGATCGGTCCGAGTCATTTCACATTCACTTCTCCGACTCAGGAAAGCTACAGCCTGGTCATCGACAATGCCACCCTCGACGGCGCGCAACTTTCCAACGGCGACGAAATCGGTGTGTTTACGCCGGCAGGCCTTTGTGTCGGCGCTTCGGTCTGGGATGGAAGCACCCCGCTGGCTCTGACCGCCTGGGCGGATGACAGTCAGACCGGCACCGTGGACGGTTACAAAGCCGGCGATAAAATGTCTTTTCGTATTTGGGATGCCAGCGCCGGCACAGAAGACGACTACGAGGCGAAGCCGGCATACTCCGTGGGTAACGGTAGTTTTGGCGACGGCGCCTACGCCCGCATTTCACTTTTAGAAGCGGTGACCACCGTCACGCAGGCGTTTGCGTTGACTCAGGGTTGGAGCTGGCTTTCGTTCAACGTGACGCCCGCGGATTTGAGCATCGACAAAGTTTTGGCCGGTGTGGGTAATTTAGAAATTGCTGTGAATGGCGCCGGGCAGTTTTACATTCCCAACGTCATCAACAACATCGGCCAGGTGAACGTGCTGGAAGGCTACAAAATTTACCTGAGTTCGCCGGGTCAGCTTTCAGTCACAGGCAAACCGGTAGCCCCCAATACCCCTATGACTTTGAAAGCCGGTTGGAATTTCGTGAGTTACCTGCCTGCCACGCCCATGTCAGCGGAAGCCGCTCTGGTTTCTGTGCTGTCTCAATTAGCCATCATCAAAAATGACGACGGCAAATTTTTTATCCCCAACGTGATAAATTCTCTGGGAAATATGACGCCCGGAGAAGGCTACAAACTATACCTCAACAGCGATGCGACTTTGACTTATCCTCAAAGCACGGCTATGGCGAATAAAACCATGAGCAAGTCGGTGGCTGGCGTTTTGCAACCAGCGCATTTCAAATTTAAATTGCGTACCGGGGAGAGTTACAGCGTGGTTTTGCGTTCTTTGCAGGTTCGTGATCAGCAGCCTGAGATCGGGGATGAAGTGGGTCTGTTCACGGCCGGCGGACTTTGTGTGGGCGCCGGCGTCTGGGATGGCTCCGACGTGGTTGGTATAACGGCTTGGGCTGACGACGATCGCACCGACAGGTTGGATGGTTATCGTATCGGAGAAGAAATGCGCTTCAGGTTCTGGGACGCGGACGCAGGTGAAGAAATCGCGCTCCGTGCCAGCTTTAGCAGAGGCAGCGGGAAATTCGGCGACCACGCCTTTGCCGTGGTTGATTTGCAGAATGCGGCGGTACCGACCAGTTTTGCCCTGGCGCAGAATTATCCCAATCCGTTTAATGCCGGTACAGTGATTTCCTATCAATTGCCTGTGGCAGGAATCGTCGAGTTAAAGATTTTCAATCTGTTAGGCAAAGAGGTGCGCACCCTGGTGGATAAGGCTCAGGAGGCAGGATTACATAAAGTTCAATGGGACGGCCGGGATGCCATAGGCAATTCGGTTCCCAGCGGGGTGTACCTTTATCGCATCAAGTCGGGATCTTTCGCTGCCGTGAAGAAGGCGGTTTATGTTAAATAGTGATTGACCGAAAACTCGATTTTTTATGTTATTGCGAGCTTTTCTCAGCGAAGCAATCTCCTTATTAGGCACAGCATGAGATTGCTTCGTCCCGCACAAAACGCGGGACTTTCATGGACAGGTAACCTGTTCTGCTTTAGAAAAATGACGATAGGTCATCAAAAGCTCGCAATGACGATCATATTTTTTAATTGCAGGAGGAATTTAAAATGAAAAAATCAACATTATTTTTTGTGGCGGCGCTGGCGATACATTTTCTTATTGTAAACACGCTCAGCGCTCAAGTCCCCCAACTGATCAATTACCAGGGCATTTTAAAAGATCCCACCACTGGAGATGCTATATCTGGCAGTAAGTCGATGACTTTTTCCATCTATTCGGTTCCAACTGGTGGAACGGCGCTCTGGGCTGAGACGCAAACGGTTGTGATTGATAAGGGCTATTTCAGTACGTCATTGGGCAGCACCAACCAGATACCTTACTCGGTCTTCAGTGGCGGGGATCGCTATCTGGGAGTGAAAGTCGAGACGGATGCGGAGATGACCCCGCGAAAGCGCCTGCTCAGCGTCGGCTACGCTTTGAAGAGTCACGATGCAGATAAAGTGGGTGGCCAGGATGCGGCCGCATTTGCTCCTGTTGTACACAATCACGATAGTCATTATTACACCAAAGGCGAATTAAATACTTCTGACGGGGATCCCCCGAACACGGGTTCTAACCGAGTCTCGTGGAACAATTTGAAAGATGTTCCCGCTGGCTTTGCCGACGGGGCCGATGATGTGGGTGCGGCTGGCGGCGTTTCGCAGATCAACGTGGGCACGGGTATGACCGTAACCAATCCAACCGGTCCCACGACGACTCTGGGCCTGAACATGGGGCACGGTAATAATATCAATGCTGACATGGTAGACGGAAAGCATGCCAGTAACTTTGCGGCCAGTAGTCATAACCATATCGGCGAAGTCTGGAATGGGAGTGTTAACTGGAATAATGGCGTCTTCAAAGTCACAAATAACAAAAATGGACCCAGCCTTTGGGGGCTAAACACCGGGGGAGGTAATGCTGTACGGGGAGATGGCTACGGTAGTAGCATAGGTGTATATGGCGAAGGTGACTCGGGACCCGGCGTCGTGGGCAGGAGTGCAAGCGGGGATGGTGTCAAGGGTTTTGGCCAGGATAGCGGAGTCTATGGTGAGGCTGCTGGTAGCGGTGGCCAGGGTGTGTTTGGCAAAGGTATCGGCGCCAATGCTGAGGGAGTTGTCGGCGTAGGAGGAAGTAATGGTATTGGAGTCAATGGTATGTCAACTAATCAACCAGGTGTATTGGGTACCAGCTCAAGTAACGATGGAGTTCGCGGTGTGTCAACAAATTTTAGTGGTGTGAGAGGTAATAGCACCAACGGCCACGGTGTTGAAGGCCAAACAAACGCCTCGTCCGGCAGCGGTGTTTATGGCCATAGCAGTAACGGCCACGGGGTCACTGGTCAAAGTAGCAGTAAAAACGGTGTTCTGGGCAGTACCTCTGCTAGCGGGACTTCTGGGAATGGAGTAAAAGGTACGAGCAGTGGTAACAATAGTACGGGTGTCCTTGGAGAGGCAAATAATGGCAGCCAGGCTTACGGGATATGGGGCAAAAGTACTAGCGGTTATGCCGGTTACTTTAGTGGTAATGTTTATGTAAGTGGCACCCTCTCAAAGGCCGCGGGCAGCTTTAAGATTGACCATCCGCTCGACCCGGCAAACAAGTACCTCAGCCACTCTTTTGTCGAATCGCCCGACATGATGAATATTTACAACGGCAATATCGCACTTGATGCCAAGGGAGAAGCGGTGGTCACCATGCCTGAATGGTTCGATGTTCTGAATAAGGACTTCCGCTACCAGCTCACCGCTATTGGCGCGCCAGGTCCAAATCTGTATGTTGCCGAAGAAATCTCTGGTAATCGCTTCCGAATTGCGGGCGGTACGCCGGGGATGAAGGTCTCCTGGCAGGTGACCGGCATCCGACAGGACGCTTTCGCCAACGCTCACCGCATTCCGGTGGAAGAGGATAAGCCCCACCTGGAACGAGGAAAATATTTGAACCCAAAAGAGCTTGGCATGCCTGAGACCATGTCCATAGAGTCAGTGAAAGAATACAATATAGGGGATAAGAATAGATTAAAGTAAATGTTCACCGAACCCTGTTGTCATTCAGGAGGAACCTTTTTGATTTGCTCCAGAGATGTGGTTTATAAGTTACTCAAGTTTCGCACTTATCTAAATCATTGTTTTAGTTACTCGATTTACTGGAAAAATATCGATATAAATTTTACATAATAAAATGATGACGATGCATTCCATTTCAAGCTGTTTTGCCTTGGGATTATAGTTTTTCCATCTGTTTCGAGTTTTTAGCCCTGCTTGAAAAAGACGAAAATGCTTTGGCCACGGATTATCACGGACGAACATGGATTTTAAGCAGAAAAAGAGAATCCGTGTTCAATCTGGGTCAATCCGTGGCTAAAAGTTAATCGTTCAATAGATACTATGGTGTTTGATTCTTAATAATATTCGATTTTGAACATGTTTGGAACTGTTGTCATAAAGAACATAAAAACAAACTATTATCTATGTAAAAGTACACTCATTACATATTGTACGCAAGCTCAACTATCTTCTGCGAAACTTGAGTAAGTAATGATTGACGATTTCTAAAAAAATTCTTACAGAATAACAGCCCTTGTTTGTTCAGGGGTGGCTGAACATTTACCAATAAATAAACCTGTTCCTGCTGAATTGCTAAGATTAACCAATTGAAGGAGAATAGAAATGATGCGATATAACAAAGGGATTGGAGGGATTGTGTTGTTTCTCCAACTACAGTTTTTTATTATGGGGTTAGGGCCAGCGAATGCACAATCCAGCGCAAACTATGCGTTGCTGAAGGATGTGCTTGATACAGCGGGAGACCCTTCAATTTCAACAAACTATAAATTAGAAGATGCCGCGGGTCAGCCTTCGACTATTGGGAATTCTGCCAGTACCCAGTACGCTCTTTCTGCTGGTTACCTGAGCGGTTCTGCAAAGGAAGCTCGTCTTCAGCATTTTACCTTTAAAGCAAACACCGGCGACAGCTACAGCATCGTGGTTACGGCTGCGACCATCGACGGAGCTTCGTTAGAGAGTGGGGATGAAATAGGCGTATTTACTCCGGCGGGTCTTTGTGTGGGCGCTTCGGTCTGGACTGGCGCGGCGCCCCTGGCGCTCATTGCCTGGATCGACGACTCCCAAACCGGCGATGTGGACGGCTATGTCATCGGCGATAGTATGACTTTTAATATCTGGGTTCAGAGTAGCGACACGGAATATGCTGCTACTCCTACCTATGCCCAGGGCAACGGCACCTTTGGGAACGGCGCGTTTGCCAGTGTATCTTTAACGGCGGTTACCTCCTCTGCAACAGCTTCCATAAAAACGGACGCACCTCCGAGCGCGCAATGTGGAGAGGAATTCTGGGTTACTGTTGTCGTAGGCGATCCAAATCCCGTAACCAATCTGTTCGGGGTCAGTATTGAGCTGAACTACCCAACCATGTATATTGATTATGTAGCCGCTCAGACGTCCAACCCTGATACGGGTCCCGGAAATTTGCTTGGCAGCGATCTGATATTTATTGCAACACCTGATGACGCCAGCGGGAAGGTAAGCGTGGGGGTGAGCCGCAAGTCTGGTACGGGCGGGGTGAGTGGCAGCGGCTCCATCGTGTGGATGAAATTTATCTCTCTGGCGACCACACCCGATCCAACAGACGTAACTTGGTCTCTATCCAATATAACGGCAAACGATGCAGGTGGAAATCCGCTTACATTTGCCTCCGCCACAGCCAGTACCACCATTCAATGTGGCTGTAAAGTTTGGCCAGGTGACACGAATAATGACGGTGTCGTGACGGCCGCTGACGTTTTGCCAATAGGATTACATTTTGGCAAAACTGGCCCGACTCGGTCAGGGGCTTCGTTATCCTGGAGCGGACAAATTGTGACCTGTT
>JBHHXN010000082.1:0-22609 GCA_046757025.1 bacterium | reverse complement strand
TTAGCTCGGCGGGGCCTGTCCTGAGCCTTGTCGAAGGGACGCCTTCGCATAAGAGGTTTTCACTGGCGCATTTTCGAGTTTTCGTTCAAACTCAAGTAGAGCGATTCTTAATTGATGTTTCTACAATTTGTCATTGTGAGCGCAGCGTCGCAATCTCCTGACTTGTTGATAATCTAGAGATTGCTTCGTCGTTACACTCCTCGCAATGACTGCGATGATAATAAGGACTCGCTCTACTGGAGGAGAAAAACACTAACTTTTATAATAACTGAGAGGGTAAAACCCCCGCTCAGCGCTTCCCATCTGCCTGGTCTTTCATTTTAAAACACTTGAATTTTATAAACCAGTCAGTGTCCTGGCACCCCTGTCAAAGCCACAAAATCTACGAATAGACCACGAGCATATCTTTAAATGCCGCCATGGTCCCGCGGATACTTTCCAGTCCCTAACATTTGCATCTCATGAAATTTATTTCTATTTCAGTTGATATTATCAAAGGATTGATTTAAATTTATGCGGTTAAAAGAGGTGGAGGAATTGAGATGGGTAATTGTCACAACACCCCTTTTCTTTTCATCTTATTTACTGCGGCTTCGATGCTTACATCTACAAAAAAAAGACCGTCAAATCCAGATAACGCTCGCTACAGATCACATCTCGAAAAATATGAATTCATTCGGCCTTTAGCCAGGGTGAACGTGTGTTTTCACGGTATTTTGCACTATTCCCAGGATGCTGTCAGCAGAAGCCATAGATGTTGGATATTAGCTGATATTTTAAAACCTTCCAGGTCTTAAAGACCTGAAAGGTTTAAGTAAAGATTTTTTTCAAATTTTAAGAGGAGAAACAAATGCCGAAAAAAATCATGAACCTGTTATGCTTGTTTACAACTCTTGTAAGCAGTTTTGTGCTGGGGGAGGACCGGCTGCGGGTGGGCGATGTGCGCAGCGCCTGGTACACCAAACAAGGCACCATCGAGGAAGCGGTCATCGCCATCCGCCCTCAGGGTATTTATATGGAGTATGGACTGTATCTAACCTTTTCCGCGCGGGGTACAGGCTATGCGCCCGGCGATTCGCTGGAGGTGCAATTCCATTTTAATCTGCCCGCCGATGCCATCGTGCACGACTCCTGGCTCTGGGTGGGAGATGAAATCGTACGCGCGAAGATCATGGACAAGTGGACCGCCTCCTCCATCTACGAAAACATTGTACGGCGGCGCCGGGATCCGTCCATCCTATTCAAAAGGGGGCAGGGCGAGTTTGAGTTGCGGATATTTCCCATGGGCGGCAACGAGACGCGCAAAGTGAAAATTACCTATCTGGTGCCCACGGAGTGGACCGCACGCTCGGTTACCGCGCCGCTGCCCACGAATCTGCTGCGAACCTCGCGCTTTCCTGTGGCCACTTTTCATCTGCTCACCTGGCTCGACCGCGAATGGCACAATCCACGGTTGGTTGAATTTCAGGACATCACCTTTAAGGAATTCAATGACGAAGTGTTCGGATCCTACATTCGTGCGGATATTCCCTCGAGCGCCGTGACAGGCGCGCTCAATTTCGAGGTGGACTCCCCGCTGAAAAATGGCGTCTATTTAAACAGTTACGGCGATCAATTCGAGGGTTATTATCAATTGGTTTATTTGCCTTCAGAAGTGCTGGCGTTACCGCAATCGCACAAAGTCGCCATTCTATTTGATTACAACGGTTCCAACAGCAACGTCTCTGCTAGTACGGTCATTCACACCGTTCGCAATGCCTTGCACACCACTTTTGCCGCGGGCGACTCCTTCAACTTGATTTTTTCCCGTCTCAATATTTTGCGGGCAAGTGAAAATTGGCTTTCCGCGGATTCCGTAACCATCGAGAATACCTTTGCGAATTTAGGCAGCGAACCGCTTGCCAATTACAGTAACCTGCCGGCGCTGTTAGCAAACGGCGTGGAATTTGTTCAAGCCCACGGCAACGATGGCAGTCTGCTGCTCATTTCCAATTCGGATCAGGTGGGAAATTATCAGGTGGCCAATCAGCTGATCAACGATTTGCTCGAGTTGATGAATCCGACTTTACCGGTGCATGTGGCGGATTTTCAAAACAGGAACACTTCCTATCATTTTTTTGGCGGCCGCACCTACCGCGGCAACGAGTATTTTTATGCGAATATTTCCAGATTGACCTCCGGCAATTTTTTAAAAATGCGCTCGGGTTACACCTTTACGGAATTATTGTCCGGCATCTTTCAATCGTTGAGTGGTTTCATCAGTTCGTTTGATCTGCACACAACCCTCGAAAATGGTTTCTGTTTTGCCCGGTTTTCTTCTGCTACAAGTGGACAATCGATCTATTTGAACCGACCGATTTTGCAAGTTGGCAAATACAACGGTGCCTTTCCGTTTATTGTAGAATCTTCCGGTGTGTTCAAATCAGAGGCTTTTTCTAAATCGGTCAGCATACCGGAGCAGGATATGTTCAATGCCGATACTTTGGCCAAAGAAATCTGGGCCGGACGCTACATCCAATCTTTGGAGCAGCTGCAACAGAGCAATGACATCGTCAACGAAATCGTCGATTACAGCCTGCGTGAACGGGTGCTCTCGCTTTATACCGCTTTCATTGCCCTGGAACCTAGCGATACGGTTTCGGTGTGTTACGATTGTTATGATGAATCTGAAATCATTTCTGCGGTGGAGACGGTTGAAACGGATGCTGCCAGTGACAGCATGCTGCAGGCTTATCCCAATCCGTTCAATGCCCGCACCACCATCAAAATCAAACTGCCAGCCAGTACCGATACCCGAGATCTGTCATTTCGGATCTTTAACATCATGGGTCAGGCGGTGAAAACGTTTGATCTTTCGGCTTATTCGGACACCCGGGAGTACACCCTCATCTGGGATGGCACCAACGACCACGGCCAGCAGGTTTCCAGTGGGCATTATTTTTTCGTGGCCACGACTTCGAACTGGCGTCAGAGTTTGAAATTGGTGTTGTTGAAATAGGGTGCTCGGATTTTTCGGTTCCGGTTTATGCTGATGGTTATGTTTGACTTTAAAGAAACCCTGATGCTTCAAATTGCAGCGGATGCATAGCTGAGCTCGAAACGGTTACCGGCAGCCGTACAACCGGGCCACTTCGTTTTGATAATGTTCCATTTCCTGTTTAACGCGTTTACGCCGCCAGCCCAGGATTTTGCCCATTAATTTTGCGCCGACTTTAGCGCAGTCCAGACCTCTGCAGGCGCTGGTGCCGATACCGGTTCGGCGCAGATAAATGTCTGCCAGAGTGCTGGAGAGCTCGCGCTGCAAAGAAAAGACGATTTGCGCTTTTATATCCAGATTATTTTTACAGATTCTTTGTTTAAGGGCAGGTTGTTTTCTCGTCAATTCTAAAACCTGTTGAAATTTGGTGCCATACAGGGAAATAAGATACGCCACCTGCGCTTCTTCCAGGCCGTATCTGATGCTGTATTTTTGCGCGTTGTGTTGAATAAATTTATCCAGATTCTGAAAATTGCCTCCCCAAAGCGGGGCGTCTTTTGTATGGCAGGGTGGGGGTTCTTGTTCAAACTTTTCAAAAATATAGTCCACGGTTTCTTCCGCCAGATTGCGATAGGTGGTGAGCTTGCCGCCGATGATGGATATCAAGTTGCAAACGCCCTCTTTTTCATGATCGTAAATGATGTGACGCCGGGTAATTTCAGCTTCTTCGGTTTCGTCGTCGGTGCGCGGGAGAGGCCGAATTCCGGCCAAACAGTAAAGAATATCCTTGGAAGTGAGGTTAGCAGCCGGTGCGATGAAGTTGACTTCTCGAATCAGGTATTCAATTTCAGATTGCGAAGATTGAACCGAATCCAGCGAGCCGTCGTAGCGGATATCGGTGGTGCCCACCCAGTAATAATCGCGCCAGGGGATGATAAAAAACGGCCGGCCATCCTGGTGGGCCGGCACATACAGCGCCAGTTTGGGACCGCCGGCAAATTTGGGCAGCAGAATGTGGCTGCCTTTGGTGCCGCCCATTTTAAGGGGCGATGAGGCTTTTTTTCTGGCGAGAATCTCGTCCACCCACGGTCCAGAAGCGTTGATGATCATTCGGCCAAACACCTCGGAAGATTCGTCGGTGATGAGATTGTGAACTTTTACCCCGACGATTTTGTCCTGTTCTTGAATCAGCTCGGTTACTTCTGTGTGATTGCAGATAACGGCGCCCGCCTCTTTTGCCATCAACACATTTTCCAGGCAAAGCCGTTCGGGATAGGACACCTGGCAGTCAAAATACACAAAACCGCCTTTTAAATTTTTAGAGCGGATGGTGGGCTCCAGCGCCAGCAGCTCTTCCGCTGAAAGCGACGTGTGGTTTTCCAGGCTTTTGTCGTACGATAACATGTCGTAAGCCAGAAGCCCCAGCTTCACTTTGCCGTAGCCGTATTTGTTGTCTTCGTACACGGGCAGCACGAATTTGATGGGTTTCACCAGATGGGGGGCAATTCGGAGCAGCGTTTCCCGCTCGCGCAATGATTCTCGTACCAGTCCGATTTCATAGTGTTCGAGATAGCGCAACCCACCGTGAATGAGTTTGGTGGAACGAAAGCTGGTGCCGTAAGCGAAATCGTGTTTTTCGGCTAAAAAAACCGACAGACTGCGTTCGGCCGCGTCTCTGGCAATGCCGGCGCCGTTGATGCCGCCTCCGATGATGATGACGTCGTAAATTGTATGTTCCATGAATGTTCTTGGTTTGTTGCTTGTTTAAAATTCCATGCAATTCTATCATTTCATACCAATACGATTGTGAACAACGATTATTCCATTCGATAAAGCGATCTCTCAGCTCGATTTTTCAAAATAGACCTGTCGGCGCTCCTGAGTTTGTTAATTTGGGTTTAACAGAAAATTGCCATTCAATACCTGCAAATTCCCCCGTCTGCACAAGTTTCTGTCAATTTATGCCCCTGAAAACAACTTCGCACGAAATAGCATCAAACACGCAAAATCAGGCTCAACCAAATCGTTTTCTTCACAAGGGACGGTCAGAGCGTATAACAATATCTAATATGATTAAAAAAAATAAAATTGTCAACACACTCTTGTTGATAATGGTGGAGCAGGGAACTCGCAGGATTCATAAAACGAACGAATGCATTTCATCATTGAACTTCAAGAGTCGTTTGTGCGACAAGTGTTTTGCATTGCAAAAATCCCCTTAATAAATGTTGATTTTTAATAATTAACTGTGTATATTCCCCACTAATTTATTTATGATTTTGCCTGCGTGGCAGAGCAAGGAAAATGAGGATGAATACGAAGATTTTAGGTTTGCCGATCAGCAGTTTACAACCATCCAAACCAAAGTGCGTAAGTCCGGGTGGCAGTGTGGAGGAAGTCATTCGGATTATGCGTGAAAATAAGTTTGGCTGCGTTTGTGTCGCTGACAATCTGGAATTGGTGGGAATCGTCACCGAGCGAGATATTCTAACCAAGGTGGTTGGCGCCGGTTTAAGTGCAACAAAGACGTTGGTGTCGGAGATCATGACCCCTCAGCCAGAATATTTGTTTGCAGATGACCAAGTTGCTTATGCTTTGAACCGAATGCACGTGGGGGGCTTCCGGCACATTCCGCTGGTCGATCTGAAAGGCAAACCGACGGGCGTCATTTCCGTGCGGGATATCGTGAAACATTTGATCAAACAAATAGAAAAATCCGATGCGTGATCGGCTTTTTAAGGAAATGGATTGTGCAAAACAACGAATTCGATAATTTCGACGACGAATTGCGATCGATGCAGGAGCTCATGGCGAAAGATGACATCGCCATCTCCGACGAGAGCCTGCAAACTTCATTAAGGGGATTAAATTTAAAACCGGTTATCGGTGTGGAAACGGGTACTTCTGTCAAAGAGTGTGTGGATAAAATGCTCGCCCATCGTATCGGTTGTCTTGTGGTGATAAAAGATAAAAAACTGGTGGGAATTTTTACTGAACGGGATGTTTTGTTGAAAATTGCGGGCGAGAATTACGATTTAACCCAAAAAAATGTTGACCAATTCATGTCTCCCTCCCCGGCGTATTTGTCGATGGATGATTCCATTAAAGCGGCATTAAAATTGATGCATGACGGCGGTTATCGTCATATCGTCATAGTCAACGAAAATCAGGAACCGCAATCCGTGGTTTCCATTAAAAATATCATTGACTATATTGTGGAATTTTTCCCCCAGGATGTCCTGAATTTACCGCCGCATCCAATTCGATTTGGAACCCGGCACAGAGAAGGCGGTTGATAAATTTTTTCACAGAAAAATTCAAATAATTAACCGAAGTCATTTGTTATTAGTGATTGCATGAATTTTTTACTAATGGTAATTAACAATGTTATTAAGTAATAAATGGAGTATAGTAAGTGATGGGTAAACCTGTTGAATCTCTTCGAGATGTCACCATTCGGTTTGCTGGTGATTCCGGAGACGGTATGCAGCTTGTGGGCAACGAATTGGCCAGCACTTCCGCCCTGCTTGGAAACGATATTGGAATTTTACCCGATTTTCCTGCCGAAATTCGCGCTCCCGCCGGTACCCTGCCGGGCGTGAGTGGCTATCAACTGCATATCAGCAGTTACGATATTCACACGCCGGGAGAGAAATACGACGCTCTGGTTGCCATGAATCCAGCCGCCTTGAAGATGAATATCGAAAACCTCAAATCCAACGGCATTTTAATCGTCAATACCGATGCTTTCCGGGAAAGGAATCTGCAATTGGCTCATTACGATTCGAATCCACTGGAGAACGGTTCCTTGGATAAATATCAACTGTTTGCAGTGGATATCACCAGTCTCACCAGAAGGGCTTTGGAGGATTTGAATCTGACTACCAAAGTCATGGATCGCTGCAAAAACTTTTTTGCCCTGGGCATGGTATTCTGGTTGTACAATCGATCCATGGACCACGCCATCAATTTCATCAAAACAAAATTTCAAAAAAAGGCCGAGCTCATTGAAGCGAATCTGCGGGCCATCAAAGGCGGTTATGCTTATTGCGAAGCGACTGAGCAATTTGCCACGTCCTATGAAGTGAAACCCGCAAAGTTGCCGCCGGGTAAATACCGTAGTTTGAGCGGCAATGTGGGTACAGCCCTGGGTCTCATCTCCGCTGCTCAAAAAGCCAATCTGCCGTTGTTTTATGGCAGTTACCCCATCACTCCGGCCAGTGAAATATTGCATGAGCTGGCCAAGTATAAATATTTTGATGTGAAAACCTTCCAGGCAGAAGATGAAATTGCCGCCGTTTGCTCAGCCATTGGCGCGGCGTATTCTGGCGCACTGAGTGTGACTGGCACCAGCGGGCCGGGCCTGGCTTTGAAATCCGAAGCCATGGGACTGGCTGTGACAACGGAATTGCCGCTGGTGCTCATCAACGTGCAGAGAGCGGGACCGAGTACGGGCATGCCTACTAAAACCGAACAGGCCGATTTGTTTCAGGCTCTGTACGGCCGCAACGGCGAAGCCCCAATACCGGTGCTGGCGGCTTCCCGGCCTTCTGATTGTTTCGAAACGGCCTATGAAGCTTGTCGGATTGCTATTAAATATATGACACCGGTAGTCATGCTATCAGACGGTTACCTGGCCAATGGCGCCGAGCCCTGGCCCATTCCTAAGGTGGAGGATCTGCCAGAAATCCCCGTAGCGTTCATGAAGGATGTAGAGAGTTTTGCGCCGTTTTTGCGGAATGAAACCACGCTGGCCCGGCCCTGGGCCGTGCCCGGTACGCCCGGCCTGGAACATCGAATCGGCGGTTTGGAAAAAGAAGCGGTTACCGGTCATGTGAGCTACGATGCTCGCAACCACGAGTACATGGTTAAAACGCGTGCAAAAAAGATTGCCAACATCGCGAACGAATTACCATCCACGGAAATCGATGGTGCGAAAAAAGGTAAACTGCTGGTGTTGGGATGGGGAAGCACCTATGGCGCCATCAAAACCGCGGTGGAAAACAAGCAGCAGGAAGGCAAATCGGTTTCCCGTGTGCATTTGCGTTTCGTAAATCCACTGCCCGCCGACCTGGAAGACATTTTGAAGAATTTTGATCAAGTGCTGGTGCCGGAGCTCAATATGGGCCAGCTCTTGAAAATAATCCGATCAGAGTACCTTATTCCGGCTATCGGCTTTGACAAGATTCAGGGACAACCGTTTTTGGCTTCTGAAATAGAGCAAAAGATCGACGAATTAATTGGAGAAAAATTATGAGTACCAATGAAAATACAGACAGCTCGCATGGTCTTAACGTGGTGCAATTGTCGAAGAAAGATTTTGAGTCCGACCAGGAAGTACGCTGGTGTCCTGGCTGCGGCGATTATTCCATTTTAGCCCAAACGCAAAGGACCCTGCCGAATCTCAATATTCCCAAAGAAAAATACGTGTTTGTTTCGGGCATAGGCTGTTCCAGCCGATTTCCCTACTACATGAATACCTATGGCTTTCATTCCATTCACGGCCGGGCGCCGGCCATTGCTTCGGGCATCAAAATCACCAACCCGGAACTGTCTGTCTGGGTGATCACCGGAGATGGCGATAGTCTGAGTATTGGCGGTAATCACATCATTCATCTGCTGCGAAGAAACCTGGACATCAACGTGATTCTTTTCAACAATCGCATTTACGGGCTCACCAAAGGCCAGTATTCACCCACCTCCGAGTTTGGTAAAATCACCAAATCGTCGCCTTTTGGTTCGGTGGACCACCCCTTCAATCCCATGAGTGTGGCCATTGGGGCCGGGGCGACTTTTGTAGCGCGCACCATGGACCGCGATCCGGCGCACATGCAGAAAATTATTCAGCGCGCGGCCGAACACAAAGGCACTTCCTTTGTGGAGGTTTTCCAGAATTGCAATATTTTTAATAACGGCGCCTTTCAAAAATATACTGAAAAGGAAACCAGGCCGGACAACGTGGTTTATCTGGAAAATGGCCAGCCAATGCTGTTTGGTCGGGAAAATGAGAAGGGTATCCGCTTTAACGGCTTTCAACCGGAAGTCGTCCATTTGGATGACGATAAAGGCATTGAACAGGACATTAAGGTTCACGATGAGTTTATCAGGGACGCGACCTATGCTTTTATATTGAGTCACATGAGCGATAATCCTGAATTGCCGATACCCGTTGGCGTGTTTCGGTCTGTGGACAACATGTGTTACGAAGAAGCTCTGGAGGATCAAATTCAAAAAGCGAAAACGCGTTTCGGAACACCGGATTTACAGGCGCTGTTTGAATCCGGCGACACCTGGGAAGTGAAATAATCTTCTTGTTCCAAACGTTTAAATAGCGCAAAATTAATTTTATAGCCCGGCTGCAAATTGGCCGGGCTTTTTTTTGAGTTAAAAGTCCAGCGAATTACTTGAATATTTTGAGAAAGTTTCGTAGTATAAAGCGGGAAATTTATATTGTCCAATTTAACCATGAATCATTTGCGGTTTTCAAAAAGAAAGGGCTCATTCGTCATCGCGGTTTCCTGGCTGCTGGTTCGTCTCTGGTGGAGTTTCGAAATTTCGCGGTTAGCGATTTTAAGAGTGCGACAAAAAACCGTCGTCAGCCGTGTTACATTTAGTAAAAAAGAGCTGCCGGTGTGTTCCTGGATTTTCGACAGAAATCGACTGTTTTGTATTTCGGTTAGCCACGCGGTGGATGAGCTGATTATCCGGGAAACCGAGCCATTGGAACGCAATTGAATAGAGAAATTCTTACAATCCGGAGTGCGAGAAAATGTCTGAGAATAAACATATTGGCGCCATAATTTGTCCGAGCTGTCGCAAGCTCATCAGCGCCAGTGCCAAAGAATGCATGCACTGCGGCATGAAAAATCCCAACCTCTGGGGTTTTGCCGGCGTGCTCAGAAATATTTTGGGCGGTCAGATCAGTTTTATTCCGATCATCTCCGCTGTCTGCATCGCCATGTACGTCATCAGCTTGCTCATCGATCCGTCGGCTATTTTTCAGCCGCGCGGCATGCTGGGGTTCTTGTCGCCGTCCGGGCAAAGTTTGAACCGGTTGGGTATGACCGGATTTTTTGCCATGGTGGAGCATGGCCGATGGTGGACTTTGATTACGGCCATTTATCTGCACGGCGGCATTTTGCACATTTTGTTCAATGTGTTGTGGATTAGACAGCTCGGGCCGGTGGTGGAAGATTTTTATGGAATTTCAAGAGCGTTTATTATTTTTACCGTTTCCGGGGTTATTGGATTCATCTTTTCCAGCTTTGCTTTTATCATAAGCAAGTACTTCATGGTGGCGTACACCATTGGTGCTTCCGGCTCCATTTTCGGTTTACTGGGTGCGTTGGTGTTTTATGGTCGACAACGTGGTGGTGTTATTGGTACCGCTATTTATCGCCAGACCGGGCAGTGGGCTGTCGTGCTTTTTATTTTTGGTTTTTTGTTTCCGGGTATTGACAATTTTGCCCACGCCGGCGGCTTTGTCGGCGGGTATCTATCTGCGTCGTTGTTAGGTTTCACGGAAATCAAACCGGAAAATCGCAAACATCACCTGCTGGCGCTGGCAGCTATCGGGCTGACCCTGCTGGCATTTTTGCTGGCCCTGTTCGCGTGAGGGAAAACCCATCAGCCAAACAGTTCGCCTTGATTGGTGTTGTGGGCCTGGCGCGCTGCGCTTTTAAGAAGCTCTAACAAAGCTTCCCGGCATATTTCGCGGCGGCTCGCCGACATCACGATTCGGAATTCATTTTCCATTTCTGCAGCAAACTGATCAAAATCCGCGAAGCACGCCTCTAACTCAGCGTAGGATTTTGGGCTCAGTTGCTGGCTCCAGAAATTCTTATTGCAGTACGGATCCTGAAATTTGCCGTTTGAAGACATCCCAATTCTCCTTTAGTAAACTTAAAGGTGTCAATTAATACACCTTTAATATAGTGATTAATTGTTCACCTGTCAAGCTTTTTTTCTCATTTATATTGAAAATGACCATTTTAATGCAGCAAGATATAGTCAAGCGGTTTTTTACCGGCACCGGCGGCACTTACGACACCATCGTCAACCTGTTCACGTACGGCGCCGATCGCTACTGGAAGCGGCGGATGTTATCGCAGGCGCCGGCGTCGCGCAAGATTCTAGAGCTGGCCTGCGGCACCGGAATTTTGATGTTTCGGTTGGCGGATAAATTCCCGGACAGCCAAATCGTGGGGGTGGACATGATGCATGAGTACATCGCCATTGCCCGGCGGCGGGTGCAGACGCGAGGGTACAAAAATATTCAGCTAATATGTGCACGGGCCGAACATCTGCAACTTAGAGAACAATTCGATTGCGTGATCTCGTCTTACATTCCGAAATACGTGGCTGCTGACGAGCTGATGACGGCGATTACTCCCAACTTGAAAGCGGGTGGAAAATTGATTCTGCACGATTTTACTTATCCGAAATTTATTTTATTTAAAAAGATGTGGGCGCTTCACATGGCGATTCTCAAACACGTGGGGACGCGTTTTTACCCACAGTGGCGGACAATTTTTTACGAGCTGGCAGATCTGGTGAAAACCACCCGCTGGCTTTCTGACTATACAGCCACATTAAAAAAACTAGGATATCAGAATTTGAAAATTAAGCGGCTTACTGGTGGCAGTGCGGCGATCCTTTCTGCAAACCTCTAAACCTTCCAGGTCTTTGGGACCTGGAAGGTTTACTCTCTGTGACCTGAAAGGTTTAACGGCCGTCCCATTGGAATTTATTTAAATCCACCCGGCCCTGCTGGTCGAAGATCACGCCTTCGGCAGAAAGCAGGGCTCGTTGCAGTTGGCGGTTCATTTTCTGCGGCAGAGAGGATTTGCCGCTGGCATTGAGGACGCGGTGCCAAGGGGTATCGGAATCGGCCGGCAGCGCATGCAGCACCCAGCCGGTGACCCGGGCGGCGCCGGGTTTGCCGGCCAGCGCCGCGATTTGTCCGTACGTGGCCACTTTTCCTTTTGGAATTCTTTGAATAATTTCATAAATTTTTTGATACCATTCGGAAGGCATTCGAAAAATCTCCAGTAACTGCCGTATGTGCGAAATTGCTGGAAAATAACTATTTTTTTTTGAAATATAAAGTCATTTCACTCGTTTCAATCAATACTTTACCACGGATCATGGAGTATTTGCAAAAACAATCCAGCCCGTTTTTGTATCGATGTATTCGAGCGGTCATGAAACTGGCGCTGGCGGTATTTTTCCAGAGGATTGAGCTAAGAAACGGTAAATTCGTACCGGCGCGGGGTCCGGTGGTGTTTGTGGCAAATCATCCAAATTCCATCATGGACGCGCTGGTGATGGGCGTAGTCACCCGGCGTAAGGTCAATTATCTCGGCCACGCCGGGTTATTTTCAAACCGATTGAAAACCTGGTTTTTGAGAAGCAGCGGCGTCATCCCAGTTTACCGAAAAGAAGACGCTCCGGATAAAATGCAGCAAAACCTCACTGCGTTCGAAGCCTGTTACCAGGCTCTGGAAAATGGCGAGGCTATCGGCATTTTCCCAGAAGGCACCAGCGACATGCAGCGAAAGGTAAAGCGATTAAAAACCGGCGCCGCCCGCATCATTTTGGAGGCCGAGCGAAGAAACAATTATCAGTTGCAAATAACCTGTCTGCCCATCGGGCTGTACTTTTTTTCACGCAGCCGCTTTCGCAGCAAAGTTCTGGTGAACGTGGGTAAACCCATCAGAATGAAAAAATTTTATGAGCTCAATAAAACCGACAATGCCGAAGCCGTGCTGCAACTGACCGCTGAAATCCAAAACAAGTTAGAGCGCCTGACCGTGAACATTCGTCACGAAGAGCTGGACCTCTTTGTGCGGGACGTGGAGATTCTTTTTCGTGATGAGCTGAAAAAGGCGGCGCCGGAGCTCAGTCGGTCGGTTAAATCTTCCCTGACGGACTTTGTGATCACCCAGCGCATTGCCGAGTGTGTGGAGTATTATTACCAGCACGATCCCGAGAAGGTACGGTCGCTGCAGGACAAAATAAATGTTTACAAACGAAAGTTAAAAAAGCTGCATTTGAAGGACGCGATGTTGAAGGAAAAGCAGAGTTTTACACGGGTGCTGAAATCCAGCTTAAGGACTTTTGGCACGGCGCTGCCGGGATTTCCGTTGGCGTTTTATGGCTTGCTGAATAATTTTATACCCTATTACATCAGCGAAATTATCGCGAAAAGATTTACCGACGACCGCACTAAGATTTTGTCCGCGCTGCTTATCGGCGGCGGCTGCGCTTTCGCTTTTTTCTACTCGCTGCAAGGCTTTTTCGTCTGGTATTTCAAAGGCGTTTTTTGGGCCTGGTTGTATTTAATTTCGCTGCCCATTTCAGGACTGTTTGCCCTGGCGCACATCAAAAGCGTGCGCGCCCAACAGGAGCGCCTTAGCTTTTCCTTTTTTATTTTTACCAACAAGCAGTTGTTTAGCCGGATGCGCCGCGAACGCCGCAGACTCATTCGGGAGATGTACCGCATAAAAGACGAGTATCTGAAAATTATGGAGAGGAGAGCGACAGGGATTTCTACATGATTTAATTTACAGAAAATCGAGCGAGATTTCACCAACGGTGTTCACGCTTTAGTGCTTGTGGAAAACATGTTAAAACAAGCCTCTGGCTCGTTAAATCAGGTCTATAATTTAATCTAAATTCTTGTTTTCTTTGCAATCCACTCTCGCAAGCAAGATGCTTGCGTTACATTTTCACATTGTCCTTTTAGCGTGTTATTGACTAATTTTACTCTAATTTTGAATAACTCATTTCAGGATAGCAAAATATGAAAGACAATCCACCAAAAAATAGAAAAGTATTTGACGGCGTCACCTTGCAGTCATTGTTGAGCGATCTGAGTCACGCTGTGGCTTTGGAACGATTGGGGCCGGCAGTTACAGAACGAGTCTTCTGGCGGGCAGTCACCAAAGAACCGAAAATTGCTCTGACTTTTGACGACGGGCCGCAGCCCACTTACACCCCGCAGTTGTTGGACATTTTAAGTAAACATGCGGTACCGGCGACGTTTTTTCTCATCGGTCAGCACATCGAAAAAAATGTTGAGTTAGCCGAGCGGACCGTGCAAGCCGGGCACGAAGTGGGCAACCACACTTTCAGTCACCCTTACCTGTTTCGTTTGAGCGATGCGGACATGCTTTCCGAAATCAGACGTACGGATGCACTCCTCAGAAACCTGGACGGCGCGGCGCCGAAATTTCTACGGCCGCCCATGGGGCTGTTTTCCAGACGCGTTCTGAATCTGGTAGAGCAAGCCGGTTACAAATCCGTGGTGGGGGATGTGTACCCACGAGATCCGCACCTTCCTGGCAAAAACAAAATTCTGCAGCGCGTTTTGAGCCGGGTCGTGAACGGCTCCATCATCATTTTACACGATGGCGGCAACACCGAGCAAGTGGACCGCAGCCAGACGGTTTGGGCGGTGGACCGCCTCGTTCCGCAATTGCGGGAGCGCGGCTTTCAGTTTGTCACGCTTTCGGACTTGCTGCTCCATTGAGCCATAATCAGGAAAATATCTCAACGGTGATTTTTGGATGATCGGGTGCATCGGCTTTCTGGTAATTCCACTTGAATTTTACCCTCCATTTGACTATTTTGACCCGAAATAAAATCATTCAATCGCATGTTCAATATTCAATTCGCATTTATAAAAAAAGATTCCTTCGCCTTTTTCAAAACATTTCAATTCATGTTTTTGGTCCTGGTCGGGTTTGGGGCCATCAATCTGTTGTTGCTCATAAATTGCGCGCGACAAATTTCGCCGTCCGGGGGGCCGCCGGACAAAACTCCGCCTCGCATCCTGAAAGCCATTCCGGAAAACAACTCGACTTTTGTGCCGTTGGATCGGGAGATCGAGATCGAATTCAACGAATCCATGAACCGCAAAAGTCTGGAAAAAGCGCTATTCATTACGCCGGATCCTGGCGAGCGGATGAAAGTGAAATGGAAAGGCCGCAGGCTGCGCATCCAGTTTGCGGATTCGCTCAAAAACAACCGCACCTATGTTATCACCCTGGGAACGGATTTGAAAGATGCACACGGCAACGCCCTCAGTCAATCGTTCACCCTGGCGTTTTCCACCGGCGCCGAAGTCAGCGACGGTAAAATCAGCGGTCAGGTGGTTACCGAAGAGAAAGCCCGGGGGATTTTGATCTGGGCTTATATTTTGGAAAATGAAGAGGAAATCAATCCTGTGGAACGAGCCGGCGATTACATCACGCAAGCGGCAGACGACGGCAAATATGAGCTCAAACATCTTTCTGAAGGTCGATACCGACTGTTTGCCATCTGGGACCAAAACAATAACCGTTTTTTTGAGGTGGGAGAAGACGGCATCGGTGTGACCAGCCGGGATGCGCTACTGACCCGTGACAAAATGCAAGATGGCAATTTGAATTTCAGAATAACGGTTCAAGATACGGTGGGGCCGGCGCTGGTTTCAGTTTCCGCAGCAGATCGCCAGCACCTCAATTTACGATTTGATGAGGAGCTGTTTGAGGACACGATTGCTTCGCTTTCCAACTACCTAATTCAAACAAAAAATGCCCGTACAAAAGATTCGTTGCGCATCCGAATGGCTTATTTGAACCGCCGCGACCCGGTGGAAATCGCGCTGGTCACGACGCCGCAGCAGCCCAAAGCCGAGTACGAAATCACGGTTGCAAACATCCGTGACATCGCTGGCAATCTGGTGGACGTGAAATTCAATCGGGCGGAATTCATCGGCAGCGTGGTGCCGGACTCCGTTCGCCCTAAAATCGTCGCTACACTGCCCGCGGACAGCGCCCGTGCTGTGGCATTGACAGCCGTGGTGGAGCTGCACTTTAACGAAGCTATGCAGCAAAATTCCGTTGTGAATGGTTTTTTCATGCGGGACTCTGCTGGCGCGGAAGTGGTGGGAAATTTCAACTGGGTGAATCCCGCGCAGGTACATTTTGTGCCCGAGAGCCCTTTGAAGAGTTTGATGCCTTATCTGATTGAAATTCAGCAGCAGGCGCTGCGGGATCTGTTTGGCAACGCTGCCGGCGACAGCACTTTTGTTTTTTCTTTTACCACTTTGAATCAGGATACCCTGGCTTCCATCTCCGGGCAGGTTACTGATGAAGACTCTGCCGCGACCGGCGCCATCCTGTTGACAGCCAAACAGGACGTCCGCGACGGCGCCATTTACCAAGTCAAATTGGATACCGCAGGCGTTTATCTCTTCAAAGATATTTTGCCGGGCAGCTACGTAATCGAGGGCTTCCGAGACCGCGATGGCGACGGCAAATACGGTTATGGCCGGGCGTTTCCGTTTCACCCTGCTGAGCGGTTTTTCGTGTATTCAGAAATCATCCAAGTCCGTTCGAGATGGCCCAATGACGGCAACGACATTTTAATCCCCAAATAGAGAGAGTCCGCGAACATGCATTATTTTCAATTCAGAAACGAGGTCTTACACTGTGAAAATCTGCCTGTGGAAAGCATCGCCGAACAAATCGACACGCCATTTTATCTGTATAGTAAAAAGACGCTGCTGGAGAATTACCGCCGAAATGAGCGGGCGTTTCAGGGCGTCGAGCACCTGATCTGTTACGCTTTGAAAGCCAATTCCAATGGCATGCTGCTGAGGATGTTGGCGCAGCAGGGCGCGGGCGCAGACGTGGTGTCTGGCGGGGAATTGCAATTGGCGTTGCAAGCCGGGTTTCCAGCGGATAAAATCGTTTTCGCCGGCGTTGGCAAGCGCGACGAAGAAATCCGTCAGGCATTGGAATATGACGTTTTAGCGTTAAATGTCGAGTCGGAGGAGGAATTGCGAGTCGTTGACCTGCTGGCCAGGGACCTGGGAAAGACCGCGCCGGTGGCCCTGCGTCTGAATCCAGATATCGATATCGAAGGCCACCCGTACATTTCTACGGGCAAGGCCGTCAACAAATTCGGTATCGATATGCCCACAGCAAACAGAGTGTTTCAAGAGATAAAAAAATATGCTAATATTAAATTGGTGGGCTTGCACTGCCACATCGGCTCGCAGATCACGCGAGTGGAACCGTATATTCAAATTGTGAAATTTTTAAGTTCGTTTGTGAAAGAACTGCGTGAAATGGATCTCGAGCTCTCCTGCGTGGACATGGGCGGCGGAGTGGGTGTGCCATATCAAAATGCTCTAGCAAGTGCCACGAACGAGGCCGCAAGGGTCGCGGGCGAACAACTGACCATCGAGAAACTCATGGATGAAATCCGCGGTGATCTGCAAGCACTAAACGCTCGCATCATTTTCGAGCCCGGCCGCTCCCTCATCGCCGAAGCGGGTATTTTGGTGACGAAAGTGCTCTTCCGAAAATGCTCAGGTGGGAAACACTTCGTGATCGTGGACGCCGGTATGACCGATTTGCTGCGTCCCAGCCTGTACCAGGCCTACCACGAAATCGTGGCCGTGCACCCGAAGTCCGCGCAGACTTTTGAAGCGGACGTGGTGGGGCCCATCTGCGAAACCGGCGATTTTTTAGCGCAAAACCGAGAGCTGCCTCAGGTTGAGCGCGGCGATCTGCTGGCGGTGATGACCGCCGGCGCCTATGGCTATGCGCTAACTTCCAATTACAATGCCCGACCCAAACCCGCTGAAGTTTTGGTAGATGAGTCCGAATTTCAAATTATCCGCGAGCGTGGTAAAATAACGGAGCTGTATTAAATGAGTTTGTAAAAAGTGTCTGAACGAAACCCGAAATATGCGCGAATCTGAAGGGGAGGGATTCGGTGATCAAGCTTCAGAGACTGTGTGAAAATACGCAAACTACGCGTCTGTCATTCCGCAGGAATCTTTTTTGTTAGGACGTAAGGTGCTGTTTATTTAAAAGAACCCGCGGTTGCGGGATGACAATAATGGTACATTGGGTTTTTAGCTGCGATATCACTTTTTCACACAGTCTCTTAAGCTTGCCAGGGGTGTGACAACTCCCGGACACGGAGCGTGCCGTTTGGTTGCAGTGCAGAGCGTTTGAACTGGATAAAGACGTTGCACTTCGAGAAGCGAGGTGCCTGTACCCTGAGCAGAGAGAAATTCCCAACTGGTCATTTATTGTCATAAGTGAATGTATAAAGCGCTTGCTAATTTTACAAAAAATAGCTATCATTTGCCCATGAACAAATTGCAAACCCCAAATAAAACGAGGTTCAAAATGTTAAAAAATCATTTTAGACAATTTGTTTTTCTGCAATTTTTATTGACTCTGCATTTGGCATCAAGTCCCCTGTTTGGACAGAAGGAAACGGAGTATTCCGATTACATCCAGGCGCTCGAAGGTTTCAAGAAAAAGGAATTCACCAAGGTTCGCATCCACGAGCTGACCCAGTACCTGCAGCGTTTCCCCGAAGCCGCCAATCTCGATGAAATGCATTTCAAACTGGCGACGATTTATCACGACACCGACAAAAAAGTCGAGTCGTTTTTTACGCATCTGGAAATCATCTACCTCTACGCCAATTCCGCGCATGTCGCCACCGCAAAGGACCGGCTGCGCTCGCTGCTCATGCAGGACAAAAAGTTCAAGGATTTGAAAGAAAGCGTTGAACCGTTGATCAATCCCACTTTGACTGAAACCAACAAAGAAGGCCTTTTTTATGCGTTCATCCGGGATATGTACAATTATCATTTTCAACCGGCGGCCAGTTTGTTGGTCACCGCCTGCGATCGATTTCTGAGCCAGTTTCCCGCCTCGGACAAAAGTGAGGAGGTGCTGTTCTGGAAAGCGGATCTGCTGCTGCAAAATGAACAGCATCATCTGGCGCTGTCGGAGTATTTAAAGCTGACTTATCTCTACAAGAGCAGTCTTTACGTCATTGCCAGTAAATTGAAGATCGCGGAAATTTTTACCGACAGATTAAAGATGCACCAGAATGCCATCCTGACTCTGGAAGAATTTTTACTGGAGTTTCCGGACGATCCGCAAGCAGCCGAGGCGCAGTTTCGCATGGCCAGGCTCATCGAACAAAAAAAGAAAAAGTACATCGAAGCCATCAACGTTTACACTGCCATTGCCAAAAAATATCCCAAAAGCGTGCAGGCCGTACCAGCCCTGTTTGAGGCGGCCCGGCTTTACGAAGATAAGTTCAAGGAATACGAGCAAGCCATCCGAGTTTACAACGAGGTGGTGCGGGATTTTAAGGAAGACGACAAAGCGCCTTACGCTCTGACCGAGGCCGCGCGCATTTACGAGGACAAGCTGAAAGATCCATTCAATGCTTCCAGCGTTTATTTCAAAGTTTATGGTCTGTATCCGGCCAGCAAGATTGCTCCCGAGTCGCTTTACGCCGCCGCGGAAATCAATGAAAAGAAGCTGAAAAACTACGATCGCGCCATCATGTATTATCGCCTGGTGGTGGATAAATACCCCAATGAAAAAATCGCCGAGAAGGCGAGTAAGAAATTGCAGAAGCTGGTGGAGAAGGAAGGAGAAGGAGGTTGAGTTTGAAGAAGCAAATGGTGAGAGACTTGTTCAATTAAATCGTGTCAGCATCGGCCAGGAGTAGAATAGATAGCATGAGTCGGGAAATATCCAAATTTAAATGATAAAGTGCAAAATGACAGTGGCTGTGTGACCTCCTGAAAAAAGTTAACAATAATAGTCGTAGTAATTTTTCATTTATCGATTTGCTCACATTGATTTACATCGCCCCCTGCATCTCCTCCAAAAACTCTTCCACTTTGAAACCCACCAGCTCGTCTGTGAAACGTTTGTATTCATTCCCTCTGCTGTCGATAAGAATGACCGTCGGTACCCCCAGTACCTGGTATTTTTTTCGGATGCTTTGAACATGCTCCGAGGTGTCTTTCGTGAGGTCGGCTTTTAGTGCCACGAACTCTGCGGACTTCGCCACCACGGCTGGAGCGGAAAACAATGTCTTGTCGATCTGTTTGCATGGGATGCACCAGTCCGCATAAAAGTCGATCAAAACCGGTTTGCCGGCACTTTTGGCTTCCGCAATCAACGCGTCGTCGTAGGGCTGCCAGTCGATGTGTTCGGAGCGGGTTTCCTGCCATGCGGAAACGGAAGTCCATACGCCAAACAAGATCATCACAATACCGATGGTGGATTTCAATCCCCTGAACCAGTTGATCTGCGCAGCGGATTTATCCACAAATCCGACGAAGATGCCGCCCGCTACAGCCAATGCGGTGATGAGACCGATGTAGAGCACTTCAGAAATCAGGCTGCTGACGAAGTAGATGGCCACGCCGATCATGATGACGCCAAACACTTTTTTCACCCAGACCATCCAGTCGCCAGAGCGCGGCAAGGTTTTGATCAAACCGGAAAACGTTCCCAGAATCAGATAAGGCAAACCCAGTCCCATGGACAAAACGAAAAACATGGTGAAGCCCAGCATGGGATCGCCTTGAACCGCGACGTAAGTTAAAAGGCTGATGACAAACGGCCCGATGCAAGGCGCCGCCACGATGCCCACGGTTAAACCCATGAAAAAAGTGCCGAAGACGCCCTTGCGGGAACCGCCGGCCAAATTTGACAAGGCCGCAGGCACGCGGATTTCGAATGCCCCGAACATGCTGGCTGCAAACACCAGAAATATTGCAGCAATGAACACCAGCACCAGTGGATTTTGTAGTGACGAGCCCAGCAGCCCGCCGGTCATGGCCGCCACCACGCCCAAAATCGAATAGGTCAGGGACAAACCCAGCACGTAGATCAAAGCCAGAAAAAACGACTTCACCAGTTTGCCGGAGGCCTGGCTGACAAAATAACTGATGGTGATGGGAATGATGGGGTAAACACAGGGGGTCAAATTCAGCGCTAAGCCGCCGATGAAAATAAAAGCCAGCGTGATCATCAAACCGCTGCCGGCCATGAGCTGGGTGATTTTGTTTTCAGGCAAGCTCCTTTCTCCCTGCAGCGCGCCTAATTCCGTTGCCACCGTCCCGAATTTCGGTTGATTGATTTGATTCACTGCCGCGCCAGCACTGACCACATTCACAGCAATGTCGAATGGAATTTTTGTGGGCGCCAGGCAGGAAACGTCGTTGCAGGCCTGGTACGTTAACATGCCGGCAAGATGTGCAGCGCCTGGAGAAAGCGCTTTGTTTGCACGCACGGTAGCTTGAATGACTATCTCGGTTTCATAAACCGACAGCGGCTCTTCTGAAAATTCGAATTTGATGAGCTCGCCCTCAGGATAGTTGATCCGGCTGACTTCAAATTGTTCGCTGTCATTGAATTTAATCTCCGTGGGAATGAGAAAATCCTCTGATGGTTTATTGGAATTTATGTGCCACTCCGGATCAATTTTTGTGTTGAAAGCAATTCGAAATTCGCTGCCCGGTGCAACTTTGTCAACGGACAAATAGGTTTCCAGCTTTACCACTTCTGGCATATTGAATTGGGCCATTAAATTGGCTGCCAGTACAACAGTCGAAAAAAGAATCGTAAAAAAATGTCTCCGCATGTTTCCCTTCTTTCCTTTTCTGATTCGGTGTTATTGATTTGCGATGTTCACTTTGACGTTGACCGGCGCGGCCGGCGGGGTGCTGTCAGTCGATGGAGACAGACGGATGTTTTTGTTGGTGATTTGATCCCCAGCGTTGATGGTCAAATTTTCTGTCCAGTTGTCATATCCCGTTTTTGAACAAATTAAGGTATAACTGCCTGCCTGAACATCACTAAAACTATATAACCCGGAAACATTTGAATTTGTTTCATATAACACCTGATTACCGGCTTTTAATTGCACAGCGGCATTTTGCAAAGGATTATTTGAAGCCGCGTCGTGTACCGAACCAGAAACGACAGCAGGTGGAGTAGCATTGGAAGGAGTGTAGTTGAGGACGATATTTTTGAAATAGGTTTCATCAGCGGGTTTTAGATTTTGTGGACTGGAGCCCTTGTTAAAAGTCACTGCCAGCCATTTGCCGGGGGCGGCGCCACTGGAGGCGGCGTTGTGCTCGGCAAATTCGACGATGATCTGGTAATTGCCGTCGGCGACCACGGCGCCGTTGCTGTCGGTGCAGTTCCAGGTCACGGAATGCTGCTGGTGGCTGCGCAGGGTGGCGCTGGTGACCGCATCCACCACATTTTGACTGGAGGCGGCACCCCACTTAACCAGATGCTTCATCCTTTTTCTGGCCCAGACTTCCAGGGTTTTGACAAACTGGTTTTGTGCGTTTTCCACCCAGATGGCGCCGATGTTTTTATCTGCGTACTTACCGCCGTAGCTCACGGTCTGCACTTGAAAAGTGACCGTGCCGCCGGTGGCGTTATTCGAATTGAATGAGTCAGATTGTATTCCAAAAATGAAGAGTAAAATAATTAATCCGCATACTTTTTTCTTATGATTCATCGCCAGCTCCTTCTCAGCTCAGTTTCAGAAATAAATTTAAATTTGTTACCACACTCATTTTGATGAAGGATACGCTGTTACAAAATAATTAGTGTCCATCCGTAAAGAGTCTTTTTTTGTCATTCCCGCAATTTTTAAGCGGGAATCCATTGGTCCGTTAGGCATGAGATTCCCGACAACGGCATTCGGGAATGACGATTACGGATGGACACTAATTAGTGATTGACCGAAAAGTCCATATTTCTTCACCCTGAGCCCTTCGACAAG
>JBHHXN010000081.1:0-22973 GCA_046757025.1 bacterium | reverse complement strand
GAAATCGTTATTTTTATGGAATTTGAATCTTACCCTTGCTTGACAATTTAAGATAAATGCGGCTATTGTCAAGCAAAAAATGTTTGCCAGTCTGAAATTCACCAAATGTGAAGATCCGTGAACCAATGTGGTGCAGCGATCCATATACCTCCCTGCATCGTCTTCGATTTGGCCAGGGCCCTTTTTATCGACGGATTTTAGTCGCACGCTTTCGCGAGTTTTAAACCAAAAGCCATCGCACCAGCATTTTTCGGGGCTTCAACTGGAGATTTTTATGAAGCTTCTGCAGCCAATTTTTGCGACGTAATGGACGCGTCGATTTAGGGTGTGCCGGTTGACTTCAAACGTACCGATTTGAGGAACCAGTTGAATTCCATGGTGCTGTCCACTTCCACATCGTTGGCAAAACTGGAATGAAAATTCCGAACACCCACCTGCACCAGAACATACTTTCCCTCTTCGAAAGGGACACTGGAAAACAGATGCGCCCAGTAAGAATTGCCGTCGGTCAAGGGACTGATATTCCAAAATCCATCCGTTTCATCGCTGACATCAAACCGCGACATTTCACAGAGTCGGGTTTCGCTCGTTTGTGTCGAGCTGGTGGCTTTCAAAGCCAAATAGTTTTTTTGATGCGCACTGGCGTACGACCATCCCCATTCATCAGAAAGATTCAAACGATGTCTGGATAAGCCCGATTGCGCTTCGATCCAAACCTCGAGTAGGCCTGTCGCAGGCATTTGATAGAAAAAAGCCACCATCGTGTCAAAATGAGCAGTTGCATAATCGAAATCACCTGCGTCTGAATTTACCAGCGTGCTACTTCCGCCGGTCAGTCCCGTTGTTGCGTTCAGGGCATACGCTGGCCGGTAATCGAAGTTATCTCCGATAAATTGATCGGCATCCGTTAATTCCAAAATATAAGGCGGCTGAACGAGGGTCGCGTTTTCATCTGCTGGCTCATCGGCTGAAAACGGGACTTCGGCGGGCAATAGAATGGTCACGGGTTTACCGTCTCGTTTTGGAGTTGGAGGAACCAGTTCCTGAAGCTGCGTTTGCGTCGCCAAATTCAGCTCTTTTATTTTTTGTGGATCGATTTCGAGCTCTCGTAAAAAGGCGCTGGCCTCGGCTTTATGCTGCAAGTGGATTTTTTGCCATTTGTCATGGGCGTCTCTGGCATTTCCCGGGGGCAAAAGAATGTCCGCCTTGCATTGCCGCAGATTGGCTAAATATGCTCGGTACCGTTCCAGCTTCCTGCTCCCGAACAATTTCCGGAGCTGGTCTTCATGCGCCTTGTTTATCTCGTGCACCTTTCTTTTGTGTGCGCCCTGGCGTTTAAGCTGATTCAGCTCATCTTCTTTTTGCCGTTCTAAAATGGCCTGGTATTCCTCCGAAGGTATTTTAGCAGGCTGTGGTTTATTTGATTGAAATTGATGTGTGATCATTGTGTAAAACTCCTGTTTAAATTACATCGTTTTATTTTCGTACTTTTGCTGAATGTGGCGCTTTAAAACCCTGACAGGGTTCTGGCTGTTTTTTGTGCCTGAAACAGGTTTTTACAAAACCCTGTCAGAGTTAAGTTAGTTAGGAATCAACCCACAAGAGGGTGCCTGACGAACTTTCGGTGGGCAGGAACAAGCCTCCTTCGCGATTCGTTAACCCCTGCTTTAAACGTCTATGGTCTTGCCCAACACATCAGCAAATATAGCCTACTCGAATGATGATTTGCCGGCTGGTCTGATGCCCATCTTTATCGGCGGCTCGTAAAGTTATTGTATGCCAGACATACTCAGGATTACAGGGCTCTGCCGGTCCACTAAGCGCCACTGTAATTGATTTTCCATATCCCAGAAAACCATCTCGGTCTGAATACCAGGAAAGCGCGTTGCCGGCAAGGGCGCCGTCTTCAGGATCGACGCCTTCTCCAGACAAAGTAATGGCCGTATCAGGCGCCACCTCTACGCCAGTTTGTGGGCTATCAATGACAGCCGTGGGTACCCCCGTGCTAACTATTGGCTTGAGCCCAAGAATCTGAACTTGGCCGATGAATTCATGGCCGGGATTGTTATCTTTGTCGTGAAAAACCGAAGAAAGAGTGTAACGTAAAGTACCAGTGGGGTCTTCTGGAGCTTTGTCATAACTGAAATCACTCAACCAAACCCCTATTTGCGTAATATGTTCATCATCACAAGCATAACTCATATCCCAGCCGGAAAGTATCGGCACCGCGTATTCAAAGGGTACATTTTCTATCACATGTTCTTCGGTTGTGATCCCGGTGGGTCCCAAAGAGAGACAACTGGAAAAAAAACCTGCGTCTTCCTCTGGCAGAATCGTGAAAGGCGGCTGCACCAGGCCCACATCCCGGCCGCCGAAAGCCGAAACCATTTCACCGACATGGTAATCTCGCCGGAGAGCGTCGTCCTTGAAGATGGCTTTCGATTCCCAGCTCACAAATCCATTCCCGACCTGACTGGCCGGAGTGGGTAAGGAAGGCTGCGTGCTGGCCATGTAATCCTTTTCATACTGGATAAATCTTTCACTATGGTCTAAATTGTAGGCTAATTGCAACAGGTGATGATCGTCCCGGTTTTTCCAGGCGAAAATATGGCCGCGCGGCAGAATGGCGATGGCATCGCCAGCCGCAAAATCATTATTCTGGATGTAGCCGGATATCACTTTCAGGGCGGTTGTGTGATTTTGGTTGGTATTTTTGAATATCTTGTTGTCGTCATCATGGTCCACGAGGGCGGCGGTTTCCAATTCATTCCAGGCGATGACGGTGTAATAATATTGCCAGCGATAGCCGTCATCGAAATTGTCATCGGAAAGTCCACCGGCCGCCTGCCAGCTAAGCGTGCCATTCCTGAACGCAATGTCAAAAATGCTGGTTCCCAGAGCATAAACATGACGATCCTTGTAAAGATATTGCAATTCCCAGCCATTCAGAAAAACCGTGGCGGCCGTCACGTATTCCGGCAGCCGAATGCTTTGTTCCACTCTGAGTATATTCTCCGCGCCGTCCTGATTTGACTCGGCACAGCCGAAGCCGTGATAAACGACGATTTTGCCGGGGTCTTCCAGAATCTTCACCGGTTGCTGGCGACAAAGTTGTTCTGCCAGGGGCACGTCCACGGGCGGAAAGGCGTCCGGCGGTAGGCCAGAAGGGTCAAAGGTGCATCTCGTAAAAATGGCTGAAATCGCAACAAACACGTAAATCATTGGCCGTACAAGAAACGACCAGGCTCTATGATTAATCATGGAAAGGTCCTCCAATTATTGGTATTAAAAAAATCCTGATCAGACTTTCTTTGATTCAATCTCCAAAAATTTGACCATAACTTAATCGTTTTTTCATGAATTCAAAAAACCTGCATGAAGGTAGATTTAGAATCCGCTCAAAACACAAAATTCAAAAACAATATTTGAAGACTTCATGCTCCGAATATTGTTTTGATATTAATTGGAAGAGTGAAGAACGGCAGGTTTTCTCACAGCACAAATCATTTTTAGAGATGATTACTTCTGCTCGGTGGAAGAGATGGGGCTTTCAGGACACCTGTAACCTGTAAATGAATACTAAAAATTCAATTGTGTAAAGTGGGAAGAAATCGGACGACCAGGATAGATGTCGTGATTAGAATTGCGAAATGATGTGACAAATAAATCAAATAGTTACAGATAAATCAAGGAAAAAATGACTCAGAAGCTCAAGTGCTATGAAAAAGAATTGAGGCCACTTTTTCCTGATTGTGTATTTTGCTCGTTCTAAGTGGATTAAATATTTTATTTGAATGAAAACGGTTTGACAGTTGCTCTATTATTCTCTAATTTTCACCGATGGGGATTCCTTTTGAACGGTAAGAAATCCCCACCGAATGATAACTCTTGGTAATCGTAAACTACTTCTTAGCCACCTGTTTTATATGTTGCTGCATGAGGGCATAAGTCAGGGTGTTGACGTTCCAGTTTTGCAGTTGCTGGTGCAATTTACCCGCGTTGTCAGCGTCGCCCATTTTTTCGTAGGTCATGGCTTTGTAGTACATATCAAACGGATTGTCTGCGCCTGATTTGCCATAGTGTTCCAGAGCGGTCGGGTAGTTGCCCTTTTTACTTTCTAACAGAGCATAAACACTGTGCATTAATTGGCTTTCATTGGGGACTTGCCGTTCCTGCACCATTTGCTGGCATTTGGCTAAGTCGGCTTCTGCTTTTTCTAGATCGCCCTTCATAATTGTGGCGTAACAAAGATTCAGCATCGAATTCACCTTGAAAGTGTTTTTAGTGTCTTCGGACGCGTCCGGACTGTTCACCAGTTCGACAGCCTTCTGATAACTCTTCAAGCCTGCTGTGGGATTGCCGGATTCGGTCTGAATAAATCCCTCATTTAGGTAAGATTGGATTATATTGGACTCAAGTTTGTTTTCCTCAGCTAAATCACGATATTTCTTGATCGTTTCCAGGGCATTACTGGAGTTGCCGTCGTGTATGTAGGATGCTGCGGTCAAGACCAAAGAATTGAGTTTGCCATTTATGTTTGGTGCTTTCTCGTACACCTGTTTGAAATAGCTTCTCGCCATCTCGTGGTCACCTTTAAGCGCATAGGCATCCCCCACTCCTGCTAATCCGCTTATATAAAGATTGTCCTTTTCATACGCCATTTTGAACTGCTCAGCGGCTTCGTCGTATCGCTTCATCTTGAGTAAAAAATCAGCGTAAGAGTCGTAGGGATTGGGGCTTTCCGGATTCACTTCAATATATTTTTTGAAGGCCTTTTCTGCCTCTTCATAATTTCCCAGTGATATTTGAGTATACCCGATTAGGTTGTAAGCAGGTGCAAATTTATCATCTAATTCTATGGCGCGGTTATAATGTTGCAGAGCTTGCGTATTGTCTGCCATGCGGTTGCGATAGTAATTTCCAGCCGTATATTGCACTCTTTTGTCGTTTGGAAATTTGTTTAAAAGCTGATCCAGGGTCTCCTTCCGTTTTTGACCTTCGCCATCTACTCTTGCTTTCTCAAACATTATGAGAAGTTGTTCGCCTTCAGATACGTTTTCAGCCAGACTGACCGCTTTCTCCAGGTACTGCAATCGAGTTTGTCTTCCCCCAGCATTGCACTGAAAACGATACAGATGGGCCAGTGCAAATTCGGGATCTTTCTCGATGGCTTGTTCAAAAAGTTTGGCTGCTGCAGCAGGTTCAATGTTGCTTAGCTTGTCTCTTCCTTCCAGACACAATTTCAGCGCTTCGTCAGATGCGGTTGTAACAGGAATCTCGTCATCTTGCGTTTGTACTGTTTTGCAAGAAATCAGACCTGTAACTAAAACAGTTAACACAAGCGCCAGCAGTAATGATTTGTGCAGTGATTTCATCTTTGTCTCCTTTTCATAAATGAATTTGGGGTGAATTAATATAAAACAGAACATACGAAACACAACATTCAAATTTGTGGTGATTTGTTTTCAATCTATCTAATTCATTTAAACCGATTACTCATCCGTTGGATTATCACCTCCATGCCAGGCCAGAAACTGCCATTTGCCATTTTCTTTCACAAGTATATCTGTAAACTTGCCATGGGTAGTTTTTCGTTCACCTTTTCTGTTTTCCGAGGCTATTGAGTAAAAATAATGGACAACGGCTGTATTGCCGTGCACCACGATGCCGATTGGGTAGAGTTCGTGCAGCAGAGTGGTCGAGTTTTCAGTTCCATATCGGTTCCATTTATGAACTGAGGATTTGCTTCGAGGCACGGGTCTTTCAATACTCCATCCAAGAAACTTCTCATGCAAGTACTTCAGGGTCCAGGTCGTGTCTTTCTGCATTTCGGCTTGCCAGGATGTCTCGATCACGTTCCAGACCTCCAGTTGCTTGTCAGACCAGGTCTGTGCATTTGCTGGCGAGCCGAAGGCATTTAATCCTCCGAATAAAATAATTATCGCAAGAATGAGTCGCAGTTGCATGATTTACCTCCGGGTTAATGTTAATATGAGTTTGAGTTCTGCATTACAGTCTGCTCGTTAACAATTTTCTGATTTCTAAATTTATTTTTCAGTTGAATTGCAAAGTGTATTTTTTTGATGCAGAACACAAATTCTAAGCTTGGAGAAAACAGATCTTTTCTCCTGGTATTTTAAGAAAAAATATCTGATCAAAAAAAACGAAGGTGAACTATGCCGTTCGATTCTCAATGAATGCAAATCTCACTGGATTTACATGCGAATTTTCAGGCATATTTTCAGAAGGATTTCAATAACAGCAAAGTTAGTTGGAAATTAGCATTCCGACTACATTACACTCTACTTCTCACCTCACACTGTGAAATGTCGGATAATTTTGATAGAAGAAATGCTTAGAATTGTGAAGGAATGACACGAATATATAAAATGATATTAGAGAAGTCAAGACAAAAATCTGTGAGCGATTCACTAACATTTTTAGGTTCTTCTCCCAAGTCTGGCGGGAACCCCAATATATAGTGTTTGACATAATGAAACTCCTTCTCTTGTGTTGCTATAAGATATGCTCCGTTGCGGACAAAATAAAGGCTACCCTTCGGCTCGCTCAGAAACGCTCGGCCTTGATTTTGTTCCTCACTTCGCATGCTGTTCGCCAACACAGAAGAAGGAGGAAGAATCAAGACCTAATTACCATAGTTCCTTAGCATACTACATGTAGTACACTTTACCAGACCTGGGAGAAGAACCCATTTTTATTATTGGAGATCAAATTGATTTGTATAATGTATTTCCGCAAGCATAAGCGTATATCTAAAATAATTGTATTATTTCCAGTATAGGATTTTATAAAATTCACACTAAATTTTTGTTGCAACAAAAGCAACTGTTCTAGCAATCGCCTTCAAAAGCGATTGCTTTTGTGCTGCTTCATCAATCTCAGCTCGAATCTTTGCCATTTCCTGCAAATCTTCATCTGTAGTAATTACACCTTCTTTGAGTAGGCGTAATTGATATTTTGCATAGTCATTTAATAATTCTTCGAGAGTTGGTTTCAACGACACTCGGTCAGATAGAGTGCTATTTCTATATTTGACTTGTAAGTCAATTACTGCATTACCCATTTCTTGTAAGATTTTTGCGTCTTTATCCATCAGTTCCTCCATTTATTTGGTGACTACTTTCTTATCAAGAAGGACATTCCAATATGGGTCTTCTTGAATCTTAGTTACCACAGAATCATATTTATTAAGCAAGGCGGTGAGATCCGAATTTCCATTGCTCATCTCGTTTATAAAATTCAAAGCATTCCTTGTTGATATAAGTATTTCCTCCACTTTGAGAGAATCATAGTTACGAATTAAATCAGTCACTAATTTACCTGCTTCAGCAGCCTTTAAGCACTGCAATGTGGATTCGTCCCGGGCTTTATTCTCGTCACTTCTTAATTGCAAAATATCTTTTGCAATAATTTTTAAGTACTCTAATCTCAAACTGTCGTCCTCTACTATTTTTGCATTAGCAATACTTTCCACTATGAGAACACGCCTTCCAGTGAACTGAACTGAATATTCTTTTAAAAATTTAGCAAAATTTATCATTTGAACTGTTAAATTGACTGCATGCTTTTCGGCCTTTCTGACAGCATCTTTAGAGAAATAACTCCCTTCTTTTAGGGAACGAAATATGGCCTCAAATTGATAATAAACTGCCTCCATTCTTTCAAATTCTTCGTTGACCACATCTTTCGCTTGATTGCCAATTTTATCTTCAGTCATCAAAACAGAAAGCTCATTTGCCCCAATGCTTTGCACATTGTTAAGATCTTCTGCAATTCTTTCTATTTCATCGTCGCTATTTTCAATGGGCATGCTTATGCTTTGTGTGAAAAGTGCTCTAATCTTGTCCAGTGCAGTAATTGACTCAGTTCTGAATTTCTCAGCTGCAATCTTTATTGCCTCTGCTTTCTCCTCGTTGCATCCAATATTTAGAATCAAGATTGAAATCAGAAATAGAAATCGAACCTGCATTATCTTCTTATTCATTTAAACACTCCTATAAATTTATAATTTTCACTGTTTAATAAATTAGAAAATAATAATTCACTCAGTTTACCTGCATTTTATTGAGGATTAATATTGGTTACAAGTAGTAGAGATTTCTTTATAGGATTATCTCAAGAAAACCGACTTCTTCTCCACCACCAAATTTTGAAAAAGTGTATAAAAGCAAGTGCTTCTTGCGTGCTAATATAAGTGCTGCTTTGAAATATTACCTTGGAAAACAATTCTAAATTTTTTTGTTTTCTGTTGGATTAGCTGACGGATCAGGCATGGAACCAATAAATCCACACAAGCAGGAATTAACTCTCCCATGCATTGACTATTTATATCCGATAGCAATAAAACTCCATGCTCCACTAGTACTAACTTCTCCTATTCCATCTGTAGTATCAATGAGATAAGAATTCAGGTATGAATTCGTTTCATTCAGATTGATTGTGAAATTTGTTATCTTTACTTTACCCTGATCTTCAATTCCTTCAGAGATTGCCACAATAGCAGGGCCCATCTTGAATGGAGTTTTAAAATGCAATTTATACTTCCCTTGCTCTTCTGATGATATCGAGAAACCTGTTCCTGCTATAATTTTGCCTGCTGAGTTTACGGCTCCGTGAATCACCCTAAGTCCATTTAGGCCTAACTCTGTGACAAAACTTTCAAGTGCTGTTTTTAACTTTTCTGAATCAAGCTTTGTAGATTTGAGTGAAGAAATCTCAGCATGCATGCTCGCCAGTTGTTCTTGGGCTTTCCTCATTGAATCTTTCAAAGCCGTTTTGGTAGCTTTATAAGATAAGAGACCCGTTGTTCTGCTCCAATTTTGTCCCAAACTGTCAATCATAACTTTAAATGAGTCGGTCAATGCAGTTCTTATTGCAACTTTACTTGTATCAATTGCCGATTGTAGTGAATCAAATTTCTTATTTAGCTCATTTATTCTTTCTTGGCCTTTCTTATATGCAGATCGCCACAAAATGCGAATCTGTTCATCATTTCGGTTAACCGCACTAGTTAGTATTACGGCAAGAGAATCGGTCAACTTCTGATATCTTTTAACGGTTCCTTCAAGGTTAGTCTCCGCTATCTTAATTTTTTCTTCTGTCTTTTTTATCCGCTCCCTAATACGTCCACGAGTCTTTTCTAATAATACGTAATTCACACTACTAATTGCAATTACGGCTACAACTATCATAACTACAGTTATCCAAAGTTGATTTCTGCTTCGTTGCAATAGTTTCTCGTAATCGTAATCGATACCATCCACATTCGATGATATTTTTTGGGTGGATCCATCTTCTGACTGCTTCTGATTATATTTATTTCGCTTTGTAGGCATATCACCTCTCTTTAGTTAACAGAAATGACCAATTTAAATAGATGGCAACCCTGGAATTGACTTGTGAATGAATTTGCAGTAGCTTTTGTCGTAAATTTTTTTTGCTTTTTCATAATTTTGTGGAAGAAATTGTTTGGCGTAGTGGCAACTCATTTGACAACCGAATGTTAATATTGATGTGAAAATTGAGATAAGGCTCCCAGTTCCAAAAATTGCAGCCGCCCAATTGAAAATGTTGTCAGGTATTCTTTCTTCGAAAATTACACTACAAAACATTCCCAGTATGCAAAATACAAAAAATATCAATATAATGGTTTTAAGTTTGCCAGTAAGATCACTCTTAAAGTCCAGTTCGATTTCCAGGGGATTCTTTTTTACAGTAGTGCCATCTGTATTTGTTTTGTAAAGATTCTGATCTGGCGCGTGATCTCGCAGGTATCTATTTAAAGATAGTAAAACCTTATTCGCCAAGTCATTAGGTGTTGTAAAAAAGCCTGTAACGTGTCGTTCTTTTATTTTGCCTTTTAGTCTATCTAGCTTGACACTAATTTTTTTCTCAAATTCAACCATATCAACACGCCAATGATGACTATCATTGACAATAAAACTAAAAATTGGTTTCTTTTCCATGCAGGCAAATTCATATTCTTGCTCTGTTATCGACTTTTTGTAGCGCTTAGGGATGTGACCATACCTGTGTGCATAGATACCCACAAAGATGTCACATTTCTTAATTTCATCTTCGCAGACCTTGGTAGGTGTATTAGGAAACGAATCCGGAAACTCTTCCATGCAAACGACACTGTGACCGCTTTTTTTCATCGTTTCGATCACCTTTTCTCGATGTTCAACCAAATCTTCATAAGTTGAACTGAGAAAGATTTTCTTCTTTTCAATCATAAGTATTGGCTAAATCCAATTAACTAAGATTTCTAAGACTCAAACATAGAATGATAAATGGGATTATTTTAAATAAATCAGTAAATTGCATATTTTGTCACAATAGTTAATTTGGATACATTCATATCTCTATTCAATTGGATAATGAATGGATTTCTTAACTAAAAGTGAATTAAAAATTAATACTTATAGGAAATGTCACAAAGCTTGTAAGTGCGGATAGATGAGTCTTGTAGATGGGCAGTCAGAATCGTTCTAATTAATAGACACTCCCATGAACATCATCACATATTAGGACAAAAAGGTATAAAAGTTTTATAATATTGTCAAGGAAAATTTGTTCAATTCTCTAACAAAATATTAATGAAATGATGAAGTGTATTTGCTGCAAATATACTTATTAAATTCAATTATCAGCATGATTACATAGTATCAGTACTTTCCTTTGAATATAAAATTTCCCCGCCGACAATCGTATAGAGCACCTCGGTTTCAAGAATTTCTTTCGGCTCGATTTCCAGGAGATTTTTCGAAAGCACGGCCAAATCGGCCAGCTTGCCCACGGTGATGGAGCCTTTGATGTCCTCTTCAAAATTGGCATAAGCGGTGTTGTAGGTGTAGGCTTTGATGGCTTCTTCCATGCTGATGCGCTCTTCCGGGAACCAGCCGTTTTCCGGCTGTCCGGTGAGCGTCTGGCGGGTGACCGCGGCATACAAGCCCAGCATGGGGTTGATGGGATATTCCGCAGCCGAAGTGCCGGGCCAGTCGGTGCCGAAGCAGAGCAGGGCACCGCTTTCCTGAATGGTTTTGAACGCGTAAGCGCCTTTGCAGCGTTCGTGGCCGATGCGCTCTTCCATCCAGCGCATGTCGTCGCTCAAGTGGAAAGGCTGCACTTCGGCGATGACGTTCAAGTCGCCCAGCCGTTTGAAGTCCTCCGGGGCGATAACCTGGGCGTGCACGATGCGCAAACGCCGATCCCGAGGACCGTTTTGTTTGTTGAGCTCTTCCAGATAGTTTAACAGCAAATGGTTGCCTTCGTCGCCGATGGCATGGATGGTCATCTGCAGCCCGGCCTGATCGGCGCCCAGCATGTATTTGAGAAATTTACCTTCCACAAAATGACCCTGATCATCCACCAGCAGCCGGCGCCAGCGGCCGTAATTATTGGGATCGTTGGTGTACGGCTGAAAGAAACGGGCGGTACTGTTGCCCATGATGCCGTCGATGTGGCCTTTCAGAGCGCCCAGGCGAATCCACTCGTCGCCGGAGCCGACTGTGATGCCCTGCTCCTCAAGCTCCTGCCAGCGCTCCATGTGATATCGGAAGTGTACACGCACAGTGAGCTCACCTACTTCTTTAAGCTCACGGTAAATCTGCAACTGCTCATCATCTGAAATATCGCTGACGTTGGTGACGCCGTATTTGCGAATTTCTGCTAGAGCGTCCCGGGTTTGCTGCAGCCGGCGCTGGTGCGAAAAATCGCGCGGGATTTTGTTCTCAAATAACGGCCGCACGCCTTTGCCGCGCAGCACGGTAATCAGCCGGTCTTTTTGGTATTGATAAATTTCCAGGTCTGGCACCCGCGCCGTCTTGAGATCCAACCCCACAATTTTCAATGCGACCTTATTCGCTACGAACTCGCTGTTGTCGAATTTAAGAATGAACATGGGGTGGTTTCGGGTAATCTCCTCCACCAGCGATACGTCCGGTGTGAAGGGCTCGCGGCTTTCTCCGCCGGCGCTGCCGGCCACCCAGGCGTCGTACGCGCCCCAGTAGCCGCCCAAAATCCAGTCGCCTTCGGGAACCTTGCTCACAACTTCTTTTACGCGCTGCACAAATTCCTCCTGCGTGGAAACGCGCATGATGTTGAATTCCAGAAAGCGGGCAGCGGAAGCAAAATGCACGTGGTTGTCGTTGAAACCAGGCGTCACAAACTTACCCTGCAGATCGATGACCTGAGTATTTTCTCCCTGTAGTTTCAGCACATCCTCTTCCGAGCCCACAGCCGAAAATCGGTTTCCGCGGATGGCCACGGCGGTGGCCTGGGGATTCTGCTCGTCCACGGTCCAGATTACGCCGTTGTGTAAAATAACATCGGCGGTGGGTTGGTGTTTGGAACACGCCGCAATAACTAAGACTAATCCCAATAAGAAGAGTAAAACAGACTTGGATTTATAATTCAAAATTATCGTTTTCATGTTATTCTCCAGATATGTGAATTAGTGCATTGAACAGCACGAAATTACGAAGTTGAAAATGATTAACTAGCCTTTCTCACTTCAGTTACGGTTAAAAAATTCTACGGTAGCTGTCATTCTGGAGGAATCGTTTTGATTTTCAGCACAGGGGTTATTTCAACACCTATTTCTTAGAACTGAAAAGATTCTTCCAGAATGACAAGTAAGACCTTGTTTATATAATCGTTTTATCAGTTTACTCAAGTGAGAAATGTTAATGGCTAAATAATAGGTCACACTCAATCCTTCCACACCTGCCCCAGTCGCGCCAGAATGCTCGCGTAAAGTTCGATGCCATCCCATAAGTTCTGGATGCGGAGATTTTCATTTTCTGCGTGCTGATTGTTGTCGTGATTCACCATGGGCACCACGATGAGCGGTCGGCGCAGGATTTGATCGAATTTATACAGAGGCAAACTTCCGCCCAGGGTGGGCATTTTCACGATGGGCTGGTCGGTGGCTTCTTCCATGACCTGAATGAGCGCTTTGGAAACCGGCAAATCCATGGAAGTGCGCAAGGGTGGATAGCCGCCGCTCCAGCGCAGCCGCACGATTTTGGCGTGTTTTAGTCGAGCTTCTAATTCGGGCTCGTCGTAAACGATATGAAAACCCTGCTTACGGATGTGGGCTTCCACCCGTTCGCGCACTTTTTCCAGAGTTTGATTTGGCACCAGCCGAAAGCCGAGCGCTGCGGTCGCTTCGGTTTGAATGGCATTCCGGACCGCAGCCCCGCCGGATTGAATGCCGCGAAAATTCAGCGCCGGCTGCATGATCTGCTCTTCCAGTCGCTTGCCGTGGCCTTCGGTTACCGCGATTCCCAGCTCCTGGCGCAGTTTGGCATCGATGTTCGGACTTTCGGCCAGAGCCCGACGTTCGGTTGCAGTAAGCGGCTGGATGTCGTCGTAAAAGCCGTCGATGAGGATTTTGCTGTCGAGGTCGCGCATACTGGCTAAAAGGTGCACCATCAGCATGATGGGATTGGGCGCCCAATTGCCGTAGTGCCCGCTGTGCAGAGGCCGCAGTGCGCCATAAGTAGTGAGCCGCAAGCCGGTCACGCCGCGCACTCCGAACACCACCTGCGGTCGCCGGGTCTGGTGCACCGGGCCGTCGCAAAAAAGCCAGACGTTGGCATCGAGAAGATGAAGATATTTTTGCAGGATAGCGGCCACATTGGTGGAGCCGGCTTCTTCTTCGCCTTCCAGGAAAAATTTGAGATTCACCGATAACGGAATCTTCGCTGCCTGTAAAGCATCGAGGGCCGCGAGCATGGCTACGATGGGACTTTTGTCGTCGCTGGCCGAGCGCGCGTAAAGGCGGGTTTCGCCGTCCAGGGGCGAAGTCACTTTTGACAGATCGATTTCCTGGCCGCCCAATTCCCGTTGTTTATCCAGCAACGTTGGTTGCCAGGGCGGGGTGGTCCAATTTTCGGGATTGACCGGCTGGCCATCGTAGTGCATGTAAACGACCACGGTTTTGGATGCGCCTGCCGTCCTCAGCTCGCCGAACACCACGGGCGCGCTGTCTTCCACTTGCAGCAGCCGGGTTTTCAGGCCGCGTTTCCGCAGCATGGCCGACAGGTGCTCGGCGTTTATGCGAATGTTTTCTTTGTCCGAAGAAACGTTGGGAATAGCCAGCAATTCTGTTAATTCAGTTAGAATCGCCGCTTCGTTCTGTGAACGGTATTCCCGCACTTTTGCCAGGACGGTTTGAGAAGCCGGCGGCTTTGCCAGAACAGGCTGAGCGCTTAATTTGAAAAGCAGGAAACCGACGGTGCAGATAATGATAGAACAAGTTTTCAACATGGCAATCTCTCCTGATTCATGTTCAAACGGTTATTTCATATTTAAAAGGATTCGCTTCTCTCTTACGCGAAGGCCAGATGGCCGAGGGTGTATGCCTGTTTGGCTCGGCGGGGCCGAACCTGAGCTGTGTAGAAGGGACGCCTGTGCGAAGAGGTTGTTAATTCGCGCATTTCTCGAGTTTTCGTTCAGACACTATTTAGTTAATAACAGTCACTGGCAACCTTGCACATTACATAGTCACAATTCAAGTGCGAATTTTGAGGCAATTTACTATTGTTCAAACCTGATTTTCCCGCCTACCACCGTCATCTTGACTTTCGTTTGGAGCAATTCCTTTGGGGCGATGTTGAAGATATCCTTATCTAACACCACAAAATCCGCCAGTTTGCCCGGCTCCAACGTACCCTTTTCGTGGTCGGTGAATTCGGAGTAGGCGCTGCCGAGGGTGTAAAATTCCACCGCTTGTTCAAGGGTAATCTTCTCATCGGGAAACCAGCCATCTTTTGGCCCGCCTTCGGGAAATTCGCGGGTGATGGCGGCGTACAATCCGAGCATGGGATCGAGCGGTTCCACGGTCCAGTCGGTGCCGAAAGCCAGATGGGCGCGGTGTTGCACGAACGAGCGAAACAGGTAGGCATGCTGAGCGCGTTCGCCGATACGTTTCTCGGCCCAGCGCATGTCGTCGATGCAATGCGACGGTTCGATACTGGCGATGACGCCCAGCTCGGCAAAACGGGGTAAATCTGCCGGCAAGACCACCTGAGCGTGCTCGATGCGGTGGCGGCTGTCGCGTTGGCCGTTGCGTTTGAGGGCCTCTTCAAAGGCGTCCAGCGCCCAGGTGTTAGCCTTATCGCCGATGGCGTGCAGGGCAATTTGCAAGCCCAGGGAATCGGATTCCACCACCATGCGAATCAATTCCTCTCTGGATTGCAAGGCCAGTCCCCTGGTTTCAGGCTCGTCGCTATAGGGGTCGTAAAACAATGCGGATCCGGCGCCCATGGAACCGTCGGCCATCACTTTCACACCGCCGATGCGCAGCATGGAGTGGCCGAACGCTTGCTTAATGCCGATCTCGCCGAGCTGCTTGCGGTAGAAGATGGGGCGGAAGACGTAGAGTCGGATTTTGAGCTCGCCATCGGCCAGCAGTTTCTGGTAGGCTCGCAGCTCATTTGCGCTGGCCATGATGTCCTGAACGCTGGTGACGCCCAACGAAAGGGCGTGCTCCTGGGCGGCTTTGGCGGCAGCCAGCAACTCTTCACTGGTGGGGTCCGGAATAATGCGATAAACCAAACTGGCGGCATTATCGATCAGGATGCCGGTGGGCTCGCCGGTCTGCGGGTGGTGGTGGATGGTTCCGCCAAACGGATCCGGCGTGTTTTTATCGATGCCGGCCATTTTTAACGCCAGACTGTTGGCCAGGGCAATGTGGCCATCCAGCCGGTTGACCATCACCGGGTGATTGCGGGTGATGTCGTCGATGAGCTCTTTTGTGGGCCACTTTTTGGTGGGCCAAGCCTCGTGGTCCCAGTCGCCGCCGGTGATCCAGCGGCCATGCGGCAGGTTTTGTGTGTAGTCTCGCATGATTTCGCGGAACTCCTGCGGATTCCGGGCTTTGCGCAAATCGATGCCGAGCAGATAAAATCCGCCGCTCATAAAATGCACGTGCGCGTCGTTGAATCCCGGCACTACTCGCTGACCCTGCAAGTCCACGATTTGAGTGGTTTCGTCGAGATACGACTGGATGCTTGTCCGGTCACCCGCGGCCAGAATGCGTGTGCCAGACGTGACCAGGATGGTGACTTCTTTTTGAGCGGGACTGCCAGTCCAGATTTTGCCGTTGATAAAAGCGGTTTTGGTGAACTCTTGAGATGTGGCCATTTTAACGACACCTGTGAGCAACAGCATGAAAATAAGATTTCGGATTGTCATAAAAGGATTCCATTTTAGATCAAATTACGTGATTGTGCAGATGGGTAGATTTAAGTTTACGGTAAAGCCGGCCGTTGACCCACGCGGATCAAATAATAATTAAAAAAAATCAAAATGTCAAGTATCCACGCCACTAAACTGTTAGAAAACAGCCAACAATGCCCTGATAAAAACTCGTTGACAAAGTAGGGACAGTTCGTTATATTTGCATTTACTATTTCGAAATGCGTTGAAACAGACGGGCCTCGAAATGAAAAGGCCAAAATTTGGGAAGTGACAGCGCCGTCGTTACTCTTTCCAACTATTAGGACGCAAATCGGTGAATTCGTGTCTGAACGAAATCTCGAAAAATGCACGATTTCTAACCTCTTCGCGAAGGCGTCCCTTCGACAAGGCATAGGACAGGCCCCGCCGCGCTAAGCAGGAATTCACCCTCGGTCAGGAGACCTTCGGGAAGATAGGGTAGTTTTCGTTCAGACACGAATTAAAACAGGATTTGGCCGGCAGCGGTTTTCAAAAACGTCCAGGCCGGAAATCCTGAGGCTTTCATAAACACAGGTATCCTTTGCCGCAGTCGTTTTGATTGCATTTGTTCGAGCGTGAAAAATTTGAATAATCATACAACAAATTTATTTAAGACCAAACCCCTCGGCAGCATGACCAGGTTTTTGAAAAAGGCCGTAGATGTTCGGGAGGGCGAAACCAGACGGGCGTTGATCATGGCGAGCTATATTTTTGTCATCATCGCCTCCTACAACGTGCTCAAACCCATGACACGTTCGCTGTTCGTAACCAACCTAGGGCCAAACCAGCTGCCGCTTTTATACATTTTGTTAGCCGGCACTGTGGGTATATTTGTGGTTTTTTATCTGAGATGGACATCTCATGTGCGCTTAGATCGATTGATCAACTTCACGACCTTTTTCCTCATCGCAAATCTGCTGCTTTTCTGGTTGTTGCTCAAGTCCGCTTTCATTTCAACCACTCTGTACTATTTGCTTTTCATCTGGGTGAGCATTTACGGCGTACTCACTACTACCCAGTTCTGGCTGCTGGCGAATTGTTTGTTTGACACCCGCGAAGCCAAGCGGCTGTTTCCCTTCCTGACCGCCTTTGGGCTCCTGGGAGCTATCATGGGGGGGTATTTTACGCGTCTGCTGGTGCGTCAGCTTGGCGGTACCGCTAATCTGGCATTTTTTGCCATGGGCTTGCTGTTGGCAGCGGTGGTTTTGATGAATCTCGCTTGGCGCTATCGCACCGAAGCGGTGGAAACGAAACGAAAAAAGCCACGACAATCTGAATTGAATCAATCGTTCCAAGTGGTTGCCGAGGTGTTTTCACTCATTCGGAATTCGCGCCATTTGCGATTTCTCATCGGTATCATCGGTATCACGTTTATGGTGGTGCAAATCGCCGACTTTCAGTTTATCGCTTTTGCCAGCGAAAAGTATGCGGAAACCGACGTCCTCACAGGATTTTTAGGAGTCTGGTTGTCCAACTTGAGTATTATCGCTCTGATATTTCAGGCGGTGTTTGCCGGTGCGGTCATTCGAAGATTTGGGGTGGGCGCGACCATTTTGTTCCTGCCCATCACCATGCTGCTGTGTTCGGCATGGGTGTTGTTTGGTTACGGACTCACTTCCATTTTGGCGCTCAAAATTGGCGACGGCTCATTTCGTCATTCCATCAACAAAGTCGGCATCGAGCTGCTCTATCTTCCCATTCCCACCGAAATAAAACAGAAGACCAAAGCGTTCATCGATATGTTCGCAGATAGAATCGCCCGCGGTGTAGCGGGCGTGCTGCTGTTGATTTTCTATTCGTATTTTGGATTGAGCGTGGCCCAGATCGGTGTGCTTTCGCTGGTGCTGATTTTGGTGTGGCTGGTGCTGACTTTTGCCACGTACAAAGAATATGTCAATTCGTTCCGGCAGGCCCTGGCCCGGCGCAGCATCGACGCTGATCTGCTCACCGTGTCCATCAAAGATACCAAAACCATCGACACCCTCATTGAATATTTAAAAAGTGAAAATGAGCGTCAGGTGGTTTATGCTTTGCAATTGTTAGAATCGGTGGACAGTAAAGAGCTGGTTCCGCAATTGCGGCCTCTGCTTTCGCATTCTGCTTCGGATGTGCGTCTGCACGCCTTGCAGTTGTTAAACCAGCTCGGCGACAGCCGTCTGCTTCCGGACATTCAGAAAATGTTGCACGACGAAGAGGAACTGGTGCGCCGGGAAGCCCTGCGGTTTTACGCCCGTTTTTCCACCGATTCCATCACCGAAATGCTCACCAACTGCCTGAATGATGAAGATTGCGAACTGCGCGGCGCGGCTTTGTATTTCCTGGCAGAAAGATCGGAATTGGCCGCACAGATGTTGACTCCCGAATTGATCGAATCGATTTTGCAGGAGGGAAAAAACGGCAAGCTCATGGTTGCAGACGCCCTGGGTTTGCTCAACGACCGAAAATATTTTCCATTTATGGAGCAGTTGTTGACTGACTTGGACGCAGAAGTCAAAACCCGCGCCATCAAAAGCGTGGGACAAACTTGCGCTCGAGAATTTCTGCCCCAGCTCATTCAATGTTTAGACGAAGGGGAATTTAGAAAAGCAGCCAGAGAGGCCTTGATTGAATATGGCGAAGACATCCTTCCGGAAATGGCGCGCATCCTGGACGACGAAAAGGCTTCACACAAGATTCAAACAGGGGTCATCCGGGTACTAGGTTTAGTCGGCAGTCAAAAGTCGGTGGATTTTCTTCTAGACAAATTGCTGCAGGAGACGAATGTGTTCCGGTACCAGATCATCAAAGCGTTGAACAAACTTCGGGCAAATTTTCCAGAGCTGAAATTTGACCAGCGCGTGGATCGAGCCATTCAGGTCGAGCTGAAAAAGTATTTCACCACTCAACTTGCCTTGAACAACACCTTGCTGCAAAACGGCGAATCCGATGATCAGGACGGTCTTCTGCAGCGCGCCCTACGCGAACGTGTGGATGATCATGTTGAACGGATTTTCCGCTTGCTGGGTCTGCGATTTCCAGCCAGAGATATTTACAATGCCTACGCCTCCATGACTAGCTCCAGCCGAACGGTACGCGCAAACGCGGTTGAATTTTTGGACAACATTCTTCCCAATAATCTCAAACGTGTGCTGCTGCTGATCGTGGACGAGCTACCCCTGGAGAAGGTGTTGCAGCAGACTAACGGTTTTGTGGAGGTCAATATCAGCAGCCGCCAACAGGCGCTGGAATTTTTAATTTCTGAGAAAGATGCCTGGATAAAAGCCTGCGCCATATATGAAATTGGCAAAAGCCAGATGAAAGAACATTTTCGAAAACAAATTGAAATGGCACAGCGTGATAATAACAAGCTGGTTCAGGAAACCGCCAGATTTGTACTGGAAAAACTTTGAGTTGGATTTTATTTGACAGGAAACGAATTAGGTGAGTAAATTATTGAAATGTATTCTGTAATTGAAAAAGTCATTTTTTTGCAGGGCATCGACGTTTTCAAAGAAGTCCGCACCGAGGATTTAGCCTATTTAGCGGCCATCGCTCATGAGGTGACCTTTTTGCCTGGTTGCGAGATTTACCATGCCGACGATTCCTCGGATGCCCTGTACCTGGTCATCGATGGCAAGGTGCGGCTGCACCGCGATGAGCAGGAAATCAGCGTGATCGGCCCCACGGAAGCCATTGGCACCTGGGCTTTGTTCGACAAAAAACCGCGGGTGGCGACGGCTACGGCGCTGGAGGAAACCAAAGCCCTGAAAGTGGCGCGAGATGATTTTTACGACTTATTATCCGATCATGTGAGAATCGCCGAAGCTTTATTGCGCTTTCTGGCTCAGCGCCTGCGCGGGTTACTAGAAAGCCTTAATCAAAATATGTAAGAATTTTCCAGGATGAAATTTTGTTTTATCTTTTGATCGGTGTTGTGTAAATTAAAATGGTTAATTGAACTTTTCCAGTTTAAGCCAGTAAACCACTATTGATTTGACTGACATTGAGGGAGTCAATATATGTCTGAGAACGAAAGCAAGCAAGATCGCGCCCGAATTTTAATACTCGATGATGAAGAGCTGGTGACCACCAGTTTAAAATCGTTTCTGGAACTGGTGACAGATTACGATGTGGTCACCTTTACTTCGGCGGAGGCGGCTCTCGCTTACGTGCAAAAAAATCACATCGATCTGGTGATTTCCGATTATCTCATGCCGGAAATGGATGGCATCACCTTTCTTTCAAAAGTAAAAGAAATCGACCAGCAGGCTACGCGTATCATTTTAACGGGATACGCAGACAAAGAAAATGCCATCAAAGCCATCAACGAAGTCGGCTTGTTTCAGTATGTTGAAAAACCCTGGGATAACGATAATCTGAAATTGGTTATCCGCAACGGTCTTGAAAAGCGTCGCCTGATGCGTCAGCTCGAAGAAAAAGTTGAAGAGATACGCAAGGCTTACGGCGACCTGCAAGGATTACACCGCGAAATTTTAAAGGCCTTTGCCTAACCGCTAAGATCCGTTTAGTTGCCACGCTTACCTCATAATTGTCATGCAAAAACCGTCCCAATTCGATGACACTCCATTTATTGCGTTTGCGGCATTTGCCAGAGCTGTTTCTACAGAGACCGACCATCAGCGGGTCCTGAACCAGGTACTGGAATTTGCCATGCGCTTTTGGGGTGCCGGACAGGGTCTGCTGTTACAGTGTGACCGGGCCTCAACAGAATTCCGAGTGGCGGCCGTGAAAGGTTTGAGTAAAAAAGCTGTGCAAAATATTCTAACCTCGCAGAAATCCGTTCTGAATGAAGTCAAAAAACGTGGCAAACTCTTTCTGATGCGGACGGCAGGTGGCACACGGGAAACACCCCCCGCCGGCAAGCCGGCGTGGTCTTCGGTGACGGCAGCGGTTTACATCCCGCTGCATTTCCGGGAAGCGAGTTCAGATATTCTTTATCTTGACAAATTGGTCAGCCAGCCGTCCGTGGGGGAGGAAACGCCGGCGCTGTTCACGGATTTTGCTGTGCTGCTGAGTCAGCTTCTGGAGCGATTTTACCTGCGGGCTAAAATGACCGAGCTGGGAGTGGATGCGGTCGGTTCCCAATCTTTGAATGTCGCGGAAATCAAGCGGAGACAGGCAGAGGTCGAACAGGCCATTGACAAGCTGCAAAAAAGTCAAATGCAAATGATGCATTCGGAAAAAATGGCGGCTCTGGGAGCACTCATTGCCGGCGTGGCTCACGATATCAACACGCCGCTGGGCGCTATCATCAGCAACAACGATACTGTTAAACGCAGTGTGGAAAAATTACAGCAGTTGCTCAAAAAAGCAGGCGGTCTTTCTTCAGAGAAAACGGAAACGCTGCTCAATTTGCTGGAGCTCATTCGCGTCAACAAAATTGCTTGTGAGCGTATTAAAAACATTGTGCGAAACCTGCGAATTTATACGAGTATGGAAACCGTCGAATGTGTGAGCTTTGATTTGCATAAGGGCATCGACAACACCCTGCGGCTTATCGCGCATTTGAGTCGGGACCGCATTAAAATCCGCAAAAATTATGGTAAAATACCCACGCTGTGCTGTGTGGCGGATCAATTAAACCAGGTGTTCATGAATATTTTGGTGAATGCCTGTCAGGCGATTTCCGGCAAGGGGCAAATTACCATCACCACCTATCCCGCTGGCCGAAAAATTCATATCGATTTTGAAGATAGTGGCAGCGGCATTCCGTCCGAGCATCTGGACAAATTGTTTGAGCCGGGATTTACTACCAAAGAAGCCGGCAAAGGCACCGGGCTGGGTCTGTTTATCGCTTCTCAAATCATGCGGGAACATGGGGGCGCCATCGAAGTTGAAAGCGAGGTTGGGAAGGGGACGGTGTTTAAATTGACGCTGCCGATGCCGGACGACAGCAAATAAAACACGATTGCTCTTTTCGGTATTTTTTAATTCGGTCGCCTCTTTCCACTACTCCAAACTGGGAGGCACAACCAAAGCCACGCTCCACGAGCCGGATTCTCCCCTGAGACCCACCAAACCGCCGTTCTGAAAACGCACCACGGTTTTATCCGCCTCGTTGATGAGCAGCCGGCTCGCCAGGTGATTCAAAAAAGGCAGATGTCCCACCAGCATGATCGTGCCCGTTTCTTTCGACAAACTTTTAGCCCAGGGTTCCACTTCGTCCAGCGGCGCCAGCCCCGACACGGCTTTCAGCCGGTTTTCAAGGTGCAGGGTTTGTGCAAACAGGCGGGCGGTTTCTTCGGCTCTGAGTTTGCCGCTGTGGCGAATTTCGTCGATCTCTACGGAATGTTCGGCTGCCCAGCTCGCCACCGAACGAACTTGTTTTTGCCCGTGCTCGCTGAGTGGCCTCCGCGGATCTTCGGTCTCGGGTTTGGCTTCCCCGTGTTGCACCAAATAAAGCATTTTAATCGCCGTAGGCTTTTCCTTATTGACCATTTGCTTCACCCCTTCTGTTTTAATTGACTCAAGTTTCGCAGTTGTGCACTCAATTGTTTTTAAGGTATTTTTCTCAAACTGAATTCACATACCTCTTTATAATAACTTTAGTTGCAAAAATTCCAAAATATGAGAATGCAGCCATTTATTTAAAAAGTCCTTTTAAAATCGACTTTTTGATTTACGATAAAAAAGGCTCTTTGCGCCAGAACACAGGATTATAAAATAACCACTTTGATTTTAACGCAGAGGCCGCGGAGTGCGCAGAGCGTTTCGCAAAGCGAGAT
>JBHHXN010000080.1:0-23106 GCA_046757025.1 bacterium | reverse complement strand
CTGGATTCCCACGCAGTATGCGGATGAGCTCTACAAAATGGAAGCCGCCATGATCAGTTATGATTATACCATTCTTTATTTTGAAACTTCGCTCAATTCCACGTCTTCCACCATCTCTGCTTTCAGCTCGCCGTTAAATTTGGCGGAGAAAATGCGGCGAGTTTTCTCACTCACGGTATCCAGCATGTAGTAAACCACCGGCACCACGATGAGCGTCAGAAATGTGGCGATGGCCAGGCCGAAAATTACCGCCACGCCCATGGGACCCCACCACTGGGAGCTGTCGCCGCCGATGTCGAAGCGGAATTCGCGAAAGTCGAAATTGAGGCCGGTGGTCAGGGGAATCAGTCCGACAATGGTGGTGATGGCGGTCAAAATGACCGGCCGCAGGCGGGTTTTGCCGCCCTGAATGATGGCGTCCAATTTACTCAATCCACGCTTTCGCAATTTTTGAATGTAGTCCACCAGCACGATGGCGTTGTTGACCACGACGCCTGCCAGGCTGATGACGCCGATGCCGGTCATCAAAATACCAAAAGGCAAACGTGTCACCATCAAACCGACAAACACGCCGATGAGGGATAAGATGATGGACACCAGAATGGTGATGGGCAGCGCGGCGGAATTGAATTCGTACACCAGCACCAGAAAAATCAGGAAGACCGCCATCATGAAAGCGTTGGACAGAAACGATTGACTTTCTTCCTGCTCTTGATTCTGGCCGGTATAATTCACTGCGTAGCCCTGTGGGAATTGAAATTCCGCAATGGCGGTTTGCACGTCCTTTAAAACGTCGTTGGCCAGTCGGCCTTCCACGTTGCCGGAAATGGTCACCACTCTTTTCAAGTCTTTGCGTTTGATGGCTGTGAAACCGCCTTCAAATTCAAAGGTGGCCAGGGAAATGAGCGGAATTTGTGTGCCTTCTTCGAAAATGGTGAGATTGTTCAGCACATCCAGGCGATTCCGGGTCTGCTCTTTTAGTCGTACGGTGATGTCGTACTCGTCCTCGGCTACACGAAATTCCGAAGCCTCGGTGCCGTAAATGGCCGTGCGAATGGTTGAGGCGATTTTAGAAGTATTCAGTCCGTAAATAGCGGCTTTTTCCCGGTCGATGCGTACCTTGAGCTCCGGACGTCCCTGGTCGAAGTCATCCTTAAGGTCAACCAGACCCGGGATGCCTTTGATTATTCTTCTGATTTGTGCGGCCACCTCGCCCAGAATTTTGAAGTCATCTCCGGACAGCTCGATGTTGATGGGCGGACCGGTGGGCGGCCCCATTTCCGGTTTGTGTACTTCAATGCGGGCGCCGGGGATGTGCTCCACCACATGGCGAATTTGCTGCATGGTCAGCTCGGAGGACTGATGGCGTTGCTGGCGGTCCACGAACTCCACGGTGAGCCAGCTAATGTGGGGGGAGCCGCCGCCCGCACCCAGACTAAAGCCGCCGCCGCCTTCGGTGCCGACGTTGGCCACATAGCTGGTGATGTCTTGTTCGTATTGAGGAATTTTTTGTTCAATCTCGCGAACGATGCGGTCGGATTCTTCCAGTTTGGTGCCGGTGGGCGCGGTGACCTGCACCTGGATCTGCGGCGGGTCCACTTCTGGGAAAAATTCAACCCCTTTACCCAGGAAACCGTACAGCACCAAAACCAGTACCAGCACAGCAAAAGAGCCAGTCAGCGTTAGAATTCGGTGGTTCAGGGCCAGTTTCAAAACTTTTTCGTAATAGGCAATGATTTTCGAGAATATCTGCTGTTTTTGTTTTTTCTTGTTGACTTTCAGGAACACTTCGCAAATCACCGGATTGATAGTGAGCGCCACAAACAACGAGCAGCTCAGAGTGATGATCAAGGTGATGGGCAGATATTTCATGAACTCGCCCATGATGCCGGGCCAGAAAATCATTGGGGCGAACGCGCACAGCGTGGTGACGGTGGAGGCGGTGATGGCGCGGGCGATCTCGGTGGCGCCTTTGTCCGAGGCCTCGAACGCGTTAAATCCTTCTTCCCGATGCCGGTAGATATTTTCCACCAGCACGATGGCGTTGTCCACCATCATCCCCAGCGCCAGGATCAAGCTGAACAAGATGATCATGTTCAGGGTGTAGCCCAGCGCCTGAATGATGATAAACGAAATGAGCATGGATAGGGGAATGGCGATGGCCACGAACAGCGAGCTGCGAAAACCGAGAAAAGCAAACAAAATGCCCACCACCAAAAATAGTCCGGTAATGATGTTGTTTTCCAGTTCCGAAACCATGGTGCGGATGTCTTTGGAGCGGTCGGCTGTGATGGTGATTTCCGTGCCCGAAGGCAGGTGGGCTTTTTCTTGCTCCAGAAAACTTTTGATTTCATCGGTGATGCGGATGAGATTGGCGCCAGCGCGTTTTTTCACGCTCAAAGAAACGCAGTTGCGGCCGCCCTCACGAGCGAGGCTGGTGCGGTCTTTGTATCCGTACTCCACCTCCGCGATGTCTTTGATGTACACCGGCGAGCCGTTGATAACTTTAACCACCAGATCCGGGATGATATCCACACTTTCGAATTCGCCCGGGATGCGCACGAGGTATTTGATGTTTCCCACTTCAATGGAGCCGCCGGGAATGGTTTTGTTTTCATCCTGGATGGTTTCGATCACATCCTTAAAAGCGATGTTGTAATGTTTCATTTTTTCTAAATCGATATTGATTTTGACTTCTCGCTCCAATCCACCGCTGATGGTTACATCCAGCACGCCGGGGATAGTCTCAAATTTATCTTCAAAATCTTCGCCGAGCTCTTTTAACTTAACCAGATCATAATCGCCGGAAATGTTGATGAGCATGATCGGGAATTCTTCAAAACTGATTTCGTTGATCATGGGTTCTTCGGCGTCGTCAGGAATTTCACTTTTCGCCAAGTCCACTTTGTCGCGCACCTTCTGCATGGCTTCATCCATTTCCACGTCTGGTGTAAATTCCACCTCAATGACCGACATGCCCTCACTGGAGGTGGAGCGGATTTCTTTAACGTCGGTGATCTCCTTGATTTTTCTTTCGATGGGCTGCGTCACCAGGGTTTCGATATCGCCGGGCGTCACCCCGAAATAGGGGGTGGATACTAAAATGATCGGAATGGTAATCGACGGCGCCGATTCGCGCGGCAGGGTGGTGTAGGAGATCAAGCCCATGACGACAAAGATCGCCACCAGAACAAAAATCGATGGTTTGTGTGTTAACGAGAAGTTAATTATTTTCATCTGTAAATCCTCATGGTTGAGAGTTTAAACCTTGGGGCTTTACAAAAAGTCCCAAAATACACACAACTTCATGCTGAGTCCCGAAGTAAATTCGGGAAAGCATGTCTGTTTTAATCAACTTACAACACCCTTCGACTCCGCTCAGGGTGAAGAAACACGACTTTTTGGAAAGCCCCAAGGTTTGACCTGGATGGTTTAAGATTGGTTTGGCTGGACGCCTCACTCATGCACCGCGATTCTTTCGCCGTCCACCAGGTCACGATGGCCGACCACGATCAAGCGTTCGCCGCCAGCCAGTCCTTCTGTTATCCAAATTTGATTATTGTACGAGCCGCCGATTCGAACCTGCCGTTTCACTGCCAGATTGCCTTTATCCACAAAAACATATTTGCCGGTTTCGGTTTCGATGATGGCGTCTCTTGGAATGACCACTACGTTTTCAAGCTGGGCTTTTTTGATTTTGATGTTCGCATACATTTCCGGCTTTAACTGGCGTTTCCGATTTTTGATAGCGATTTCGATTGGAAATGTACGGCTGCTTTTGTCGATACTGGGCCCCACAAAAAAGACCTTGCCCTGCAATTCCGTGCTTTGCAAAATATCAAAGCTGATGGTGACGGGCGAGCCAATTTGCACGTCCGTTATGTATCGCTCCGGAACGGCTGCGGCGATTTTCACCACATCGGTTTTGACCACTTTGAACAGCGGGGTGCCGGGCAGCACAAATTCGCCCACTTCCACCAGACGGTTATCGATAACGCCGGCGACGGGACTCTTGATTCTGGTTTTTTCGAGACGGGCTTGCAAATTTTCATAGCGCGCGTGATCTCGATCCAGAGAGTATTTGTACTCCAAATATTTTTGCTCCGAAATCACTTTGTCCCTGTAAAGGTTTGCCTGGCGGTCGAAAGTTGCTTTGCTCAAAAGGTAAGCCGCTTTGGCTTCGTTGAAACTGGCTTGCAAGACTTTGCTTTTCAACTGTACGACGACTTCTTTTTCGGAGACCAACTCGCCTTTGTCTTTGAGAAAGGCCTCGATGACCCCGCTTTCCTCTGCGCTGATCACCGCAGCGATGTCTGCGCGCACCGTGCCCGTGACTTCGATAAATTCAGAAAAACTCTGTGGGGTGATCAGCATCACTTTCACATCGGTGACCTTTTCAGTGATGCCATTCGTCCCGCCGTTTTGCGCTTCGCTGTCGTCGCCGCAGTTGGCACTCAAAAATAAAATCCATAGCAGGAAAATGGCCGGCGTAAAATTTTTGTAGCTCATTTGTTATTCTCTCCCAATTACTTTATTTAGTTCAGCCAGCGCAATTTTATGGTCGTAAACTGCCTGAACGTAATTCGTTTTCGTGATATTCAGCGCAAGCAGTGAATCCCCCAGCTCCAGCTGCGTACCCACGCCCTCGATGTATCTTCTTTCTGACATAAACAGAGCACGCTCCGCCTGTTTGATGGCGTTCTGCTGCACCTGAACTCTTTTTTTGGCTTCTTTCAATTTTAGTAAAATTGAATTGACTTCAATTTTGAGATTGTCTCGAAACATTTCTAACTGAAATTTCGAGTTTTTGTAGTCCAGTTTGGCGCGCTGAACTCGGGCCGAGGTGCGGAAGCCTTTGAAAATGGGCACTTCCAGCCGGATGGCGCCGCTGATGCTGGATTGCAAACCTTCGCCAAAATCGAACCTGTTTGACTGCGCCACGCTCTGATATGTGCCGCTGAGATAGAGTTTTGGCAGATGATCCGCGCGGATGATACCGATGTTATGTTTCAGGATGTTTGATTGAAATTCTAACTGCTTCAATTCCGGGCGATTGCGCAGAGCCTCTTGTTCTATTTGTTCAAAGGTGATGCCGTTGGTTTCTTCGAAATAGAGCTCGTCAATCAACTGAATAGGGTCGTTCAAATCCAGGCCGATGAGCTCCTTCAGCCGGTTTTTGGAAATGCGCAGGTTGTTTTCCATTTGAATCAACCGCGGCTGCAGGTTGATGTAATCCACCCACGCCCGCAGGGTGTCCAGCTCCGAAACCTGCCCTTGCTCGAACAGTTTGCGGGTGTTTTCCAGATTCGCCAGCTGCTGGTCCAGCGACTGCTGATTGATCTCCAGCAATTGTTCGTTCAACTGTACCGTGTAGTAGGCTCTTTTCACGGACAGGACGAGGTCCCCGCGCACGGCGCGATATCCCTGGTTGGAAAATTTCTTGTACAAATTGGCGGCTTTGATTCCGCCCGAAACTTTGCCCGCTTGAAACAACGGCTGCTCTACATGCAGGGTAAACGCGTAAGCATTTTTTGAGCTAAAAGTGACCGGAATTTGCTTGTCGGGATCGCCGCCGGGCACAAAGATAATTTCTGGCAAAAAGATCACCTGCTGCTTGAAATTGCGGGTGTAAAGACCGTTGAAGGTGATGTCCGGCAAAGCTTCGGCCCAGGCTTCGCGAATTTGTGCGTGTGCGTCTTGAACGTCGTTGCTGGCCATGAGAATGCGTTCGTTGTTTTTAAGCGCCAGGCCAATGGCTTTTTCCAAATTGATGGCCGCAGCCCGGTCGCTTTGGCCAAAAACAGGTGAGCGAGTCAAACAAAACGAAAAAATCAGGATTAAAAAAATCTTCAACCTCATCTGGAATTCCTCAAACAGATTAAATGAATCATTGTGATTTCAGGGTCACTCCGCTAAAAAATATTTTTTTGATCAATTGCGCATCGCTTTTTAAATCGATGTGCTCGGGTGTTCGAATGGCATGCACAAATGCCACGTGAATAAGTCCAAATAATAAATGCGCGGTTTTAATGGGATGTAAATTTTTAAAGTCGCGTTTTTTAATGCCTTTTTCCAACAAATCCGCCAGGAACCGCACCAGCTTCTCCTGGTATTTTAAACTGCTGCGGTACATTTCACCATCCAGTCGGCGCACCAGATTGTTGCGTTCGGTTTCCATAATGCTGAAAATCTGGCGGTATTTTTCAAAAAATTCAAAAGCGGCATCGATGTAGGTTTCGAGTTTCTCTCGGGGCGTTTTTTTGTTCTGAATAGCGCATTCCACGAATTTTTGAAATCGCTCGATGCCTCTTTCCATGATGCAGCAAAAAAGCTCTTCTTTGTTTTTGAAATAATTGTAAATCGTGCCCTTACCGTACTCGGCGGCCTCGGCAATTTCATCCAGTGTGGCCTTTTCAAATCCACGCTCAGAAAACACTTTGCGAGCGGCATCCAGGATTTCCTGACGCCGGGCCAGGCGCTCGCGTTCTTTTCTTGAAACAGTTAGCGAGTTTTCGATTTCCATAATTCGATACAAAAATGACTGATGAGTCAGAATGTGACTCTGGTTCAAAATATAAGGTAATCTACTGATATTTCCAAGTTTTGTTTCATGGATTTTAAATTTATAATGCAACCGTGCCGTCCTGAAAAAAAGGTAATAAAATTATTAGTAGTAATTTTTCTTTTGTTCTATGTTTGACTGAACCAAAATTACTTCTACTAAAATTAAGCGATTGGTTTTTGGCAATTAGTTTTTAGCTAGTGATTGACCGAAAAGTCCATATTTCTTCACCCTGAGCCCTTCGACAAGCTCAGGATAAACTGCGTCGAAGGGTGATAAGCTGTTGTTTTTACGTCATGCTTCGACTCCGCTCAGCATGAAGACGCTCGTTTTCGGTCAATCACTACTTAAAATCGAACCGGTAACTTTCATAATTGATCACGTTAGTGATGTGTGTTTGTAACTGACTTTACAATAATTCCAAGTTTTGACATTCATAAATTTCAAATATTTTTGGTTAGATTTTATTGTCGTAGAGGGCGGATTCTTTTCAATATATCGTACAAATATTTGATGTGATTTTGCAAATGGAAAGCTTTGACGCCGGTAAAGTTTCTGTCGCTGACACGCCCGATCTAGGCTGTGTTGATTTTATCAATTTGGTGATTACCGCTGCGGGTTCTGACCAGATAGGCCAGCCAGCGTCCGTTCGGTGAGCATTCAGGAAAATAGTCAATTGCCATTAATCGAGTTAAAAGGATTTCATTGCCGACGTCCATGGAGATTAGATAGATTTGACGCGGTAAAAATTCCCTTCATTCGTAAGCGAACCCATCGTTTTGGGGCGACTAGCTCGCACGGCCATGATAGAAGGGACTGTGTGTAATCTCAATTTCCTGAGCTTCAGTTATGCACAGATCGAGTAGCCAAAAAACCAGCAAAGCCTGTACCAGGAGGCCTTGAGAGCCCATATCAGCGAAATTTTTTAGCCACCATCTGATAAGCCTCCCGGAAAGGCACGCCCTGTTTTACCAATTTGTAGACTTCTTCAGTGGCATAAAGCTCGGCAGTGAGCGCCTGATGACATTTTTTTTTGTCAACCTGTAATTGCGAAAAAATCAAAATCGAGATCGCCAGACAACTGTGCGTGATTTCCAGGCTTTTCATGGTCGGCTCTTTGGTGAGCTGTACGTCGCGGTGGTAACCGGTCGTCAGATTGGCAACAGTGTTTTTGATTTGCATTTCATACGCAACAACTGCGTGGTATTTTGCGCGCAACAATTCCAGCACGTCGGGATTTTGCTTTTGCGGCATGATGGAGCTGCCGGTGCAAAATGCCGCTGGCAGCTGGAAAAAACCGAATTCCGGCATGCTGAACAGGATCAGGTCGCTGGCTAATCTGTTTAGATCGTGCATAATTTGACTCAGAGCGTGCACCAGCGTCGATTCGAATTTACCGCGGCTTAGTTGCACGTGGATGGGATTTTTTTGCACGCGTTTGAATCCCTGCAATTGCGCTGTGTATCTGCGATCTAACTTTATTGGCAGGCCGTAGCCGGCGCCGGTTCCCAGCGGCGATTGATCGTTCAACTCGCCGGCCAGCGCCAGTACCTTCAAATTTTCCCGCATACCATCGATGAAGGCACGGCCCCACAATCGGATGGAAGAGGGCATGGCTTTGCGGGAATGGGTGTAACCCGGCAGTTTTATGCGTCCGTATTTTTTAACAAATTGTGAAATGGCGGAATTGAACTCTTGCACTTGCCTTTCCAGCTCTTTTTCGGCGTCTTTGTAATACAATCTCAGTGCAGTCAGTACCTGATCGTTGCGCGACCGGGCAGTGTGAATTTTTTTGCCGATGTCGCCTAATTTTTGGGTGAGAAGATTTTCAATGGCGGTGTGACAGTCTTCCTGCTCGCGGCGGAGCGGGAAGTTTCCCTGCTGGTGCAGCTGGATAATTTCCTTCAGGGTGTCGGTGAGTTTTTGTGCCTCCGCTGCTGTGAGCATACCGATGCGAGCCAGCATTTTAGCATGGGCAATGGAGGCCAGACAGTCGTACTTCACCAGCTTCTGGTCGAGGAGGTAATCCTCCCCGACAGTAAATGCTTCGATCTGTTTGTCTAATGGGTCGCCTTTTTCCCAGAGTTTCATGGCTTGTAAAAACTCGCCTTTAATAACTTTACTAAACTTTAAAAGTTTAGCCTGAATTGTTCATACAAAAGAGAGCGAACGTGTTGGGTGTTCAGTCTTTAGGTTGAGGGGTACGCGGAAGCGTGAACACCGAACGGGCTCTTCAAAACTCAGGTTTTCGATTTTAAGCGTAATATCCTGGTTGGTGAATAATCCAAGTTAGGTAAGTTAATGTTAACTTTTTATTAAGTCTGTTTGATGATCAATCCTTTTTACGCCAGTCGTACGGCTTGCGCTTGCGCAGCACCAGATGGTGGGCTTTGAGTCGAATGGCATTGATGTTGATGAAGCCCTTTGAATCTGTAGCGTCGAAGCCGCCCTCCACTTCCATGCTGGAGATATCCTGGTCGTATAACGAGGTGTGCGATTCTCTGCCAACCATCTGCACGTTGCCTTTGTACAGCGACACCGTGACTTTGCCGTCGATGGCTTCCTGGCTCTTGTTAAACGCACACATGAGAAAATCCATTTCCGGTGAAAACCAGAAACCGTTGTAGATGAGCTCGGAAAATTTTGGAATCAGTGTGTCCCGGATGTGCATCACCTCTTTGTCCATGGCGATGCCTTCCAGGTCGCGGTGCGCTGCCCACAGAATGGTGGCGGCTGGCGATTCGTAAACGCCTCTGGATTTGATGCCGATGAAGCGGTTTTCAACCATGTCCACCCGGCCGATGCCGTTTTTACTGCCGAGCTGGTTTAGGTACAGGAACAGCTCCAGCGGCTTTTCGGTAGTGAATTTGCTGCGCGGATTGGTTACGCGCACGGGGTAACCGTCTTGGAACTCAATTTCGATGACCGTTTCCCGCTCCGGCGCGTTTTTAATGGCGCGGGTCATGGAGAAGATGTTTTCTGGCGGCCGAAAGTTTGGCTCTTCTAAAATGCCCGCTTCGTGGCTGATATGCATGAGGTTTTCATCTTCGCTGTACGGTTTGGCACGTGAGGCTTTGACTGGAATACCCCACTTTTTCGCATATTTGATCAAATCGCTTCGGCCTTTAAATTCCTCCAAAAAGTCGGGCTCTTTCCAGGGCGCGAAAATTTTGATCTCGGGATGCAATGCGTAGTAAGTCAGCTCAAAACGCACCTGGTCGTTGCCTTTGCCGGTGGCGCCGTGCGAAACGTAACTCGCTTTTTCCCGACGAGCGAGATCGATTTGCTTTTTGGCCAACAGCGGTCGGGCTAGGGCCGTCCCCAGCAAATAGCGTCCTTCGTAAAGGGCGTTGCCGCGCAGGGCCGGGAAAATATAATCGGTAACGAACTCTTCACGTAGATCTTCTACATAGACTTTTGAAGCGCCGGTGACCAGGGCTTTTTGTTCGACCGCAGCGAAGTCCTCCTTCTGTCCCACGTTGCCCACAAAACAGACAACATCGAATCCGCGGTTGAGTAGCCACTTGAGAATGACCGAGGTGTCGAGCCCGCCGCTGTAAGCTAAAATAAGTTTGTTTTTAGGCATCTGTTTTCTTTCTCGTTTTCGGTGTTATGTTCTGACTTTATAATGATTTTCAAGCAAGGCTTCGATTTCAGTGAGGTCGCTTTCTGAAAGCTGCAATTCGGCGGCTTTGACCGATTCCTCGATCTGCGCCGGGCGTCGGGCGCCCACGATGGCCGCTGTGATCTCGGGCCGGCGCAAAGTCCAGGCGATGGCGAGTTGCGCAACTTTGACCCCGCGCTGGCGTGCCAGGACCCGCAGCGACTCCACCAGCGCAAGATTGGCGCTCAATTGCGGTTCCTGGAATTGGCGATTTTCACGGTGGCGGTGGTCGCCTTCAGGTAAACTTTCCACCCACTCGCGGGTGAATTTATCCGTCAGGACGCCCATTTGCATGGGACTGTACACGATGACGCCGATATGGTTTTGCGCACAATAAGTCAGCAGCTCTTTTTCGATGCCCCGTTCCAGCAGGCTGTACGGCGGCTGCAGGGAAGCTACGGGATGAATTGGCTGAATGCGTTTTAACTGCTTCACACTGAAGTTTGACACGCCGGCGTAACGGATCTTGCCTTCCAGCACCAGCTCGGCCACGGCGCCCCAGCCTTCCTCGATGTCCTGCGGTGGATTCGGCCAATGAATCTGGTAGAGATCGATGACGTCGATCTGCAGTCGCTTTAAACTATCTTCCACCTCTTTTTTGATGCTGGCTTTTTTTAAATTGGAGGAAATGTTTTTGTGCTCATCCCACACCAGGCTGCATTTGGTGGCGATGATGGGTTTTTCAGCGAGTGTTTTGATGGCTTTGCCCACGATCTCCTCCGCATGACCCAGTCCGTAAACCGGTGCGGTGTCGATCCAGTTGATGCCCAGCTCCAGCGCCCGCTGAATCGTTGCGATGGATGCCTGGTCATTCTGATCTCCCCAACTGTATGCCCAGCCGCCGCTGCCCATGGCCCAGGTGCCCAGGCCGATGCGAGTCAGGTGCAGGTCGGTGTTGCCTAATTGTTTTGTTTGCATGATAATTTCAATCAGCGTTTGAATTTGTTGATAAATAGGAATGCCGACTTGGTTTCTGTTGCATAAATCTCTTCATGGTGAATCCTGAAATGAATTGGGGAATCCCTGAGAAGGCCTGTCATCCTTTCCCGAATTTGATTCGGGACACCAGATGAAAGAATTGAATTTAGTACGATATTTTTATTCATGATAGAATTGCGCAGTGTTTCTGGATATGATTCATATTATAGTATTACTTCTGAACTTTTGCATTTTTTTACAAGAAAATGGCTAAATGACGCGAAGTGAATGACACGACCCGTCATAAAGTCATCAGGTCATTTGCCTTTGGCGTCATTTTAGACAGCAGCAATAATTCACCTCTGTCAATGACAGCGAGGCTTAATGACGGCTGATAATAGCACCATGGTTTGGACCACAACAAAGCAAGTCATTTAAACATTTGCGGCTCCGCCGCGCTAGGGTATTTAGCAGTTTCAGTATAAGTTTGAAAACGTACGAAATATATTATTCTAAAGCAATAATTTCTATTGATTTTTGATTGGATATTTATTATCACAAGTGTCCCGACATTCTACTAATAATTTAGTAGAATAGAAAATTAGTGCCTATAAAGTTAATAAAAACAAGATATGTGTTTTTTGAAAAATTTACAATTTCGTGGTTTTGAATTCAAATCGATTCCAATATTTATACCTACATAACTTACTAAATTACTGATAGTTATGTGTCTATTATATTTTACTTAACGGGACACTAGTGATTTATTATATAAATTAAGGTTGTCCAGAAATTGTATAATCACTAGTTAATACCTGAACGAAAACTTCCCCCACGCCCTGTCATGGCGAATCCCGCGTTTTGTGCGGGACGACGCAATCTCCTTCCGTGCCTAAGACAGAGATTGCCTTCCCGAAAATCGGGACTCGAAATGACAGTAAAAAACTGCGTTTTCGTTCAATCATTAATTAGCTGCGTAAAGAAAAGAATTCACTTACCGCAAGATATGCATCCTCAGGTGAAGTGCCAATTTGGCACGAAATCGATTACTTACTTCCTTAAGTTGGCATTGCAAATAAATTGTTAGCGGTCTAGTACTTTGTTGCACAAATAAGCGAAATTTCCCGGAACAGGTTCTACGTCTTTTCGCAGACGTTGCTGCTAAAAGATGACCCCGACAAGCGTCGGGGTAAAGCTCAGCCACGGATTAACACCGATGAACACGGATTTGACGAAATAATGGTCACTTATGATTTGCAATTATTTGTAATGGTTTTAAAATCTTTTTGCCGTAAAATTATTTTGCACAATAAATAGTGTCCATACGTAATCGTCATTCCCGAGTGCTCCCTGCCTACAACATGCAGGGACAAGCTCATCGGGAATCTTGTGACTAACGGACTAATGGATTCCCACTTAAAGATTGCGGGAATGACAAAAAAAGGCTCTTTACGGACGGCACTACACACACACTAATTGCACCCGCATTCCACGCTCCTCGATCCTCAAGATTGTTTCGATGTTCGAGTTTTGACACTTCAATATCGACAAAACTTTGTCGATGTACGCACACTAAGCGCCTAAGCGTTTTCGCAGACGTTGCTGCTAAAAGATGGCCTCGACAAGCGTCGGGGTAATGCTCAGCCACGGATTAACACCGATGAACACGGATTTGACGGAATAATGGTCACTTAGTTCGTGATTGAGCGAAAACTCTATTCTTTATCCTGAAAAATTCACAATTCGTTGTCATTCAGGAGGAAACCTTATAATTAACAGCAGTTTACATTAATAAAAAGACTCCTCCTGAGTGACAACCGGATTTATGACCAATGACCATAAACCGTGAATTTGGAATTAATCAGGTTATATCATTCTAGCGGTCTTCCTGCTAAAGACATGCAGGGACAAACTTTGTGTTGGAATCTCCTCATTTCAGACAGGAGATTGCTTGGTCGCGCACGAACGCGGGACACGCAGTGATAGAGTGTTGAGGGAGTTTTTGTTTAATCACCAATTACGTTTGCAAAAAACTAATGGATTAACAGCATTTTGCGTACTTCACTGAATTCATCGGTTTTCAGGCGATAAAAATACAAACCGCTGCTAAGCTTGCTACCATCAAAGCTAATCACATAGTTGCCTTTCGGTCTTATTCCATTAAATATTGTTTCAATTTCTTGCCCAAGAGCATTAAATATAATGAGCTTGGCTTTTGTGATTCTATGTAATTCAAATTGTATTTTTGTAATCGGGTTGAATGGATTCGGATAATTTTGATGTAAAGTAAAGGTGGCGGGGAGGTTGACATCCGAACCTGTACTGGTAATTTGGGAAGGTCGTAACTTTAATGTTGGATCACCAACAAGTATGGAGGTTGCGAAATGGAACTCTCTACTATCAGACCATGGCCAAATGAGAGGGACATTGACATGCTTCAAAATAGCCTGACCAAAGTTTGAGCCCGATACCAGTTGAGTTGCGATATTGTGACCGAAGAATCCATCCTGATTAGTACCCATGCCCCCTGAGTTGTTAGTTGTGCCTTTGGCTAACAAGACACGGCTGGTTGGGCTGTAAATTGTTGATGTTATGAAATTTTCCTCAAAATCAAGATTCCCAACTGAACAACCATTGCTCCAAATGAAGGCCGTGTTTAGTTGATTACTCTCAATCCATTGAATAGTAAGTTTTCCGCTGGCCTGTGCCCACCCATGAGCATCCAGTACGGTTAATTTGGAAACGCCTTGGGATAAATTATCATAACCTTGAGCAACGGACAGGCTCCCTGGAGGACTATCAAAATATATACGTGCCTTTTCGGAGTTACTCAACGGCGTCCAGGAATACGTTCCTGTACGCAAACTATTGAGAATTGAGTAATGTTGTTCCAATGTTTGCGCCTCATGAAGTTCAGTAATTTGCAAAAAATCATCAGATAGATCATACCTGCCGGTTCGATACAAATGATTCTTTACAAAGTAACGGTTAATCGCGTCGGCAGTTTGCGAAAGACTGCCTTTATAAACGGGAAGAATACTGCTCCAAATCTCCCAGTCCACTTCTTCGCTGTGTATGTCAAAAGAAAAGGCATGATTTCCCGGCGAACTATAATTTGGAGAAGTGGTAAAAGTACCGTCAAGATCGGAATAAAACTGAAAGCTTATTACTTCCTCTTCAAAGGGGGGAATCCTTGGATTCGCAAAAACTATTTTTACCCATTGATACGCCCATGGAACCTCACCAATGAATATAACCCCTTCGAGCATTTCGTCGGTTTGTCGATATAACTCGGAAAGATAATTGCGGACTTCAAGTGGAGTCGTGAAATCGGACTCTCTTTCGATCACGGTGTAATTTTCAAGGCATAGATCTTCTTCAAACTGGTTGAGGTGAGATCGAATTTGAGTGACTAAATCAGGATCAATAATCAATACTACTGCGGCCGAATCACCTGGGCAAATAATGTTTCGATTATCCAGCCTCATCGCTTGAGTAGCGCTGGCCATGACTACTTGAACAACAAAGGCCACCAATATTAAGTTGAAGGTGACTGAACGATCCATGATTATCTCCATCTTGTTATCGCTGGCTTCTGGGGTTCAACGAACGGACCGCACAGACCTGCCTTGCGAATTTGAGGTTGGCAACTAAAAGAAGAGAGCTTGATAATTGCGTCTGAGTTAACCATTGCACCCACTCCAACCGTTTTGGCTTGTGCAATTTATTTTGACTACTGGTCAAATGTTTCATTTGCTCCGCATTATAATTTGTGTGAACAATTTGCTCTTCGGGAAACGAGGTTGTGTGTTTCACTGATTTTCAGGAGAGATTCCGCGGTCGGGACGCGGTTGTTGGTTGTGGAGGTTTTCAGTGAATGAATTATTATAGAAAATGAATTTTAGAAAAGCAAGTAAAAAAGGCAATAAACAATTAGGAATAAAGAATCGAAGATCGGAAATCGGAAAACGAAAATCGAAGTGGCAAGCCAAGCCTATTCTGAAACCGACCAGCCCTAAAACTTCAAACTCGGAACCCGAAACTCGAAACTCGAAACCCGAAACTCGAAACCCGAAACTCGGAACCTGGAACCCGGAGCTCCGATAAAGTTTACTCCTCCAGTGTGCTTAAATCGCCCTCATCCACGCCCAATGCGCGCGCTTTCAAAACCCGGCGCATGATTTTGCCGCTGCGGGTTTTGGGCAGGGACTCCACAAAAGTGATGGATTCGGGCCGGGCGATGGGACCAATCTCATGAGCGACGTGGTTCTTTAAAGCGGCTTCCAATTCCTTGCTTCCATTAACTCCCGCTCTGAGAATGGCATACGCATGAATGGCGTTGCCTTTCAAATCGTGCGGCAGAGCAATGGTGGCGGCCTCGGAAACGTCGGCGTGGCTGACCAGGGCGCTTTCCACTTCCGCGGTGCCCAGGCGGTAACCGCTGACTTTGATCACGTCATCAATGCGCCCGATAATCCAAACGTAGCCGTCCTCGTCGATGCGCGCGGAATCGCCGGCCTTGTACCAGCCCTGTATCTCGAACTCTTTCCAGTAAATTTCAACGTAGCGGTCGGGATCGCCGTAGATTGTGCGCGCCATGCCTGGCCAGGGCGCTTGGAGCACCAGCTTGCCTTCCTCGCCTGGCGCCACTTCGTTGCCGTCATCGTCCACCACCGCCACTTCGTTGCCGAAAAAAGGCCTGGTTGCCGAGCCCGGCTTCAGCGGCGTGATGGGCAGCGGCGTGATCATAAAACCGCCGGTTTCGGTTTGCCACCAGGTATCCATGATGGGGCAGCGCTCCTGACCGATGACCCGGTAGTACCAGCGCCAGGCTTCCGGATTGATGGGCTCGCCCACGGATCCTAACAATCGCAGCGAGCTTAAATCATGACGCTGCGGCCAGGCGTCGCCAAAGCGCATCAACCCGCGAATGGCCGTCGGAGAAGTGTACAAAATGGTGATGCCGTATTTCTCGATCATCTGCCACCAGCGATTGGGGTAAGGGTGATTGGGCGCGCCTTCGTACATCAAGATGGTGGAGCCGTTGATCAGTGGCCCATAGACGATGTAGCTGTGGCCGGTAATCCAGCCCGGGTCGGCAGCACACCACCAGCGATCTTCGTCTTTCACGTCAAAAACATAGCGATGCGTGGTGGAGGTGTAAACCGCGTAGCCGCCGTGCGTGTGCAGCACGCCTTTAGGCCGGCCGGTGGTGCCAGAGGTGTAGAGAATAAATAGCATATCCTCGGCGTCCATCACTTCGGTTTCGCAGTTGGGACTGGCCACGGGCAGGCTCATCAAATCGTGGTACCAGAAGTCGCGGTCGTTTTCCATGTACACTTCCTGTTCCGTGCGTTTAACCGTGATGCACACCTCGATGGTGGCAGAACGTCCGATGGCCTCATTTGCGATAGATTTTAAATCGGTGATTTTGCCACGCCGCCAGCCGCCGTCGGCAGTGATCAGCACCCGGCTCTGGGCGTCTTGAATGCGTTCTGCCAGGGCTTCCACGCTGAAGCCGCCGTAAACCACGCTGTGCGCGGCGCCGATTTTAGCGCAGGCCAGCATGGCGATGGCCAGCTCCGGAATCTGCGGCATGTAGATGGTGACGATTTCGCCCTTCCTTACCCCCATGCTTTTTAACACACTGGCAAATTTCGACACCTCGCGATTGAGGGCATGGTAGGAATAGGTGCGAACGTCGCCCGGCTCACCCTCCCAGATGAGTGCCAGCTTGTTTCTGCGCCAGGTGGTCAAATGACGATCGATGGCATTGTGGACAATGTTTATTTTTCCACCCACGAACCATTTGTAGAAGGGTTTCTTGCTGTCATCCAGCACTTGCTGCCATTTTTGGAACCAGTCCAGTTTTTCCGCCTCCTCGGCCCAGAAGCCTTCGCGGTCTTCGATGGAGCGCTGGTAAAGTGCGTCGTAATCTTTGATGTACGCGCTCTTTTTTACCTGTTCTGATGGCTTAAATACTTCCGCGTTATTGGCTTTGGATTTATTGTTCGCTTTGTTGGCCATAGATCGTCTCCTTGAAAATTATCTTTGAGATTGAGTCGAAATTATTTGCTAATTGTAAATGAAAGGTGATGACTGAAGCAAATAGAAATCAAATCTATTGCAGTCGAAATGGAATTTTTTGCTAAAATCGAAAAACTGGGTAATTGTAACTGTTTATTATACAGCACATTCACTTTAAATGCAAATAAAATTCGTGAAAAAAATGAAAAGAAATTTTAATAATGCCAGGGGGCTAGTGGAATTAATTGATGATTTTTATGAATTGAAATCTGACAATAGACCACTTTGCGTTTGTTTGAAATCTCGGTCCCGCCTGGCCTGTGCTTTTGCGTCAACTTAAACCCATTATTTGACAAGATAACAGGATTTTCAGGATATTTTATATCTTGAGTTGTTGCAAAACGCTTTTATGCGGAACGCACCTTTTATCGTTGGTGCTGGTTAGTCCGGCTGTGATAGAAATTCAGAATGGTTTATGGTCGCAAAAAAATCAGGAGGGGAATCCACTCCCCTCCTGAACGCGACATTAAGAATTACGCCAGAACCGGCTCTTCGGTGAATTGTTCTTCTTCTGTCGAACCTTTCAACGCGGCGGTTGAGGCTTCACCCCCGGAAATAGTCATTTGCACTTCATCAAAATAGCCGGCGCCCACAAACTTCTGATGTTTCACGGCGCTGTAGCCATATTTATTTTCCAGCTCAAATTCGTGCTCCTGCAGGCGTGAATACGCCGCCATGCCTTGCTTAAAATAGGCGCGCGCCAGATCGAACATGGCCGTATTCAAGGCGTGAAATCCCGCTAAGGTGACAAATTGGAATTTGTAGCCCATTTCAGCCAGCTTCTCCTGAAATACTGCGATGGTAGCTTCATCCAGATTTCGTTTCCAGTTGAAAGAGGGTGAGCAGTTGTAAGCTAAAAGTTTGCCGGGAAATTTCTCATGAATTGCGTCAGCAAAATCTTGGGCTTCCGCGAGATCGGGTTTGGAGGTTTCACACCAGATCATGTCGGAATAGGGCGCGTAGGCGAGCCCTCGGGCAATGGCGTATTCGATGCCGCCTTTTACTCGATAATAGCCGTCAGCCGTTCTTTCGCCAGTTAAAAAGGGTTTGTCCACTTCATCGTAGTCGCTGAGAATAAGCTGGGCGCCGTTGGCGTCGGTTCGGGCGATCAGAATGGTTGGCACGTCCAAAACATCGGCGGCCAGGCGCGCGGAAATGAGCTTTTGAATGAACACGCGATCCGGAACCAGCACTTTGCCGCCCATGTGACCGCATTTTTTCAAGGATGACAATTGATCCTCAAAGTGCACGGCCGCGGCGCCGGCTTCGATCATGGCTTTCATGAGCTCGAACGCGTTCAGGGGTCCGCCAAAGCCGGCCTCCGCATCGGCCACGATGGGCGCAAGCCAGTAGGTGCCGTTTTGGCCTTCAATATGTGAAATTTGATCCGCCCGCAGCAAAGCATTGTTGATTCTTTTCGCCAGGGTCGGAGCGCTGTCTGCCGGGTAGAGGCTCTGATCCGGGTACATCTGGCAGGCGTTGTTGGCGTCGGCGGCCACCTGCCAGCCGCTCAAATAAATGGCTTTTAAGCCCGCCTGCACCATTTGCACGGCCTGGTTTCCCGACAGGGCGCCCAGAGCCCGCACAAACGGTTCGTTGTGGAGCAGGTGCCACAAGCGCTCGGCGCCCATGCGCGCCAGGGTGTATTCAATTTTGATGGTCCCCCGCAGACGGATGACTTCTGCAGCGTGGTAGGGCCGTTCTATGCCTTGCCATCTCGGATCGGTGTTCCAGTGGCGGGCTAATTCGGAGATCTGCTGTTGAGCATGGTTGGAATTGTTCATGATAAACTCCTTATTTAGTTAAGCTGATTATAGGCAATTAAAGTTAAAAATTCGTTGAAGTTTTTATCCATGACCAGGTTGTCGAATAGTTCGCGGGCCAATTCATATTTGCCGGTTTCATAAACATTTTCGCCCACCAGACTTTTGATCTTGCTCAGCTCTTGTGGCACCAGATCGTGGTAGAGCTCGGTGGTGACCCGCCGGCCGTCTGCAAGTACGGTGTGATTCTGGTGCAGCCACTGCCAGACCTGCGCGCGCGAAATTTCCGCGGTGGCGGCGTCTTCCATGAGATTGTAGATAGGCACGCAGCCGGTTCCACGCAGCCAGGCTTCTAGATACTGCAATCCCACGTTGATGTTGTGCCGCAATCCTTCTTCGGTGATCTGCCCGTAGGGAATGCGAAAATCGAGCAATTGCTGTGCTGTGACCTGCACCTCCTCGCGGAGCCGCTCTTTTTGGTGCGGTCGATCTCCCAGCACCTTTTCGAACACAGCTTTGGCCACTGGTACCAGATCCGGGTGTGCCACCCAGGTGCCGTCAAAACCGTCGCGCGATTCCCGTTCTTTGTCCTCGCGCACTTTGGCCAGGGCGACCTCGTTGACCGCGGCATCGCGCCGGCTGGGAATGTAAGCCGCCATGCCGCCGATGGCATGAGCGCCGCGGGCGTGACAGGTCTTGACCAGCAGCTCGGTGTAAGCCCGCATGAACGGTACCGTCATGGTCACTTGCGAACGATTCGGCAAAACTTTTTCCGGATGCTTGCGGAATTTGCGGATGATGCTGAAAATATAATCCCAGCGACCGGCGTTCAGGCCCGTGATGTGGTCGCGCAGCTCGTAGAGAATTTCCTCCATTTCAAAAACCGCCAGAATATTTTCGATCAGCACTGTGACTTTGATGCTGCCGCGGGAAATCCCCAGCTCGTCCTGGGCTGCGCAAAAAATCTCGTTCCACAAGCGGGCTTCCAAGTGACTTTCTAATTTGGGCAGATAGAAGTACGGGCCGCTGCCTTTGTTTAACAGGTTAAAAGCGTTGTGAAAAAAGTAAAGCCCGAAATCAAACAGGGAAGCGGAAACCGCTTCACCGTCCACCAGCAGATGTTTTTCATTTAAATGCCAGCCCCTGGGCCGCACCTGCAGCAAAGCGGTTTTGTCGTGCAATTGGTATAGTTTACCGTTGGGGTTGGTGAAAGTAATGGTGCGGTTCACGGCATCGCGCAGGTTGATCTGACCCTGCACGTTGTTCTGCCAGGTGGGGGAGTTGGAGTCTTCGAAATCCGCCATAAAAACGTCGGCTCCGGAATTGAGGGCGTTGATCATCATTTTGCGTTCCACCGGGCCGGTGATCTCCACATGCCGTTTCTGCAGCTCCTCCGGAATGGGCGCCACTTTCCAGGATTTATCCTCCCGAATGGCTTTGGTGGCTGGCAGAAAATCCGGCAGGCGGCCGGCGTCGATTTCGGCCTGCCGGGCCGAGCGCGCTGCCTGCAATTGTTTGCGCGTGAGGTTAAAACGGCGGTGCAGTTTTGCCACAAAGTTGAGAGCGGCCGGGGTTAATATTTCTTCAAATCCCGGCAGCCGGTCGCCGAGGACCTGGATGCCTTCTAAGTTGTGATCAGACATAAGTTTTTATCCTCTTTTTTAAAGTTTGAATTAGTTTGAATTTTTTGCCATGGATTCACGCGAATTGAACATTGATAAAAATGATTATAGAAAATAATTTTTAACTTTAAAATATTTGATGTGCTGAATTCTAAGATAAAAATGAAAGTGCTTTGATTTTTTCAGAAAATGCATTAAAATGCAAAGCGAGTGTAAATTTTCATCAGTGTTAATCAGTGGCTTCATTATTTTATGGATTTTTACCTGATTTTTTTTGTCAGATGATTCTGATAGATAATAAAAAAAAGAAAATTAAAAGTCAAGCGAAATTTCGCTAAAATATGAATTACGCAATTAGAATATATTTGCAATTAGGGGAATTTGCAGAAATTTCGCTAAAAGTGAAAAATCATTGGATAATTTTCATGCCATTTTTTATATTACAACATTCGAGATATTCTGTTGATAATTGGAATCGTGGATGACAGGAATGGGGGTTGTTGATCAAAGAAGGATTATTCTAATATCCCGAAAAACTTTGTTCTTTTAGCAAAGTTTATTAACAATCTCACGCAAAGCCGCCGAGCTCGCAAAGAAAAGAACAAATATATTGACAACCTTTGCGGGCTTCGCGGCTTTGCGTGGAAAATAGAATTTGTTTTCAGTTATATGCTGCGTTAGGAGATTAAGTGAATATGCATTTTGAATTTATGGTAATTTCAATTAAAGGGAAAAAATGGCCATGATAGGTGAAAATTTACGCTTGATTCTTGGCATCAAATTGAAGCAATTCCGGCAGAAGAAAGGTTTTTCTCTCAAAGATCTGGCGGAGCGCACTGGCCTTTCCATTTCATTTTTGAGCGAAATTGAAAAGGGCAAGAAGTATCCCAAACCGGAAAAGATCATGCAATTAGCCCAGGCTCTGGAGATTTCGTTCGATGAGCTGGTTTCGCTCAAAGTCGATGAAGAGCTGGACACGCTCAAGTCCGTTTTGGATTCGCCATTTTTAAAAGAGTTTCCATTTGAGCTGTTCGGCATCGCGCCGCGCGATTTGATGGATTTGATGACCGTTGCCCCGCAAAAGGCCGGCGCATTCATTCGCACGTTTCTGGAAATCAGCCAGGCTTACGACATGCGCGTGGAGCATTTCATTTTGGCGGCCTTGCGCTCCTATCAAAAGCTGCACCAGAATTATTTCGATGAGCTCGAAGCTGCGGCTCAGGAATTTGTGAAGGCACACAAGTGGCCGCTGCAAAAGATCATCGAAATCGAAAAATTACGTTCGGTGCTGATCGAGGAATACGACTTTGAATTACAGGAGACCTGTTTTGAAAATTATGACGAGCTGCGGGGGTTTCGTTCGGTGCGCATCCCCGGCAAAAAACAAACACTGGTCATCAACAATAATTTGCACCCCATTCAAAAGGCTTTTCTATTGAGCCGGGAAATCGGTTTTTGCTATCTCAATTTGAAAGTGCGGCCCACCACCTCCACCTGGATCAAAGTGGAGTCTTTTGAGCAGGTGCTGAACAATTTCAAGGCCTCCTATTTTGCCGGGGCGCTGCTCATCAACCGCAAATTGTTGCAGCAGGATCTGGGGCAATTTTTCAAGCGTCCGAGCTGGGACGGCGCAGCTTTTTTAAAGATGATGAAAGCGTATGACGCCACGCCGGAAATGTTTCTGTATCGGCTGAGCCAGATCGTGCCGAGATATTTTAATCTGAGGGACATCTACTACTTGCGCTTCAGCAACGTTGCCGGCAGCGACGTTTACCGCCTCACCAAAGAGTTGAACATGTCGCAGGTGCGGGTGCCGCACGGTATCGGGCTGCACGAGCACTATTGCCGCCGCTGGCTGTCTATCAGCTTTCTCAAGGAAATCGCGCACAAGCAACGGGCCGGCAAACCGCAGAAAATCCTCATCGCTGCGCAGAAGTCGAAATTCATCGAAAGCGAGGCGGCGTTTTTTACCATTGCGCTGGCGCGGCCGCTGGCCCTGACGGAAGGCGCCAATTCCAGCATTTCAATCGGCTTTTTGATGAACGAGGAATTTAAGAGAAAAGTGAAGTTCTGGAAGGACCCGCAAATCGCCACGGTGGAAGTGAACGAAACCTGCGAACGCTGCGGTTTATCGGAAGTAGAGTGTCCGGAGCGCGTGGCGGAGCCGGAAATTTTCCGTCAAGAGCAATCGCTCAATAAACGCGAGCAAGTGCTGGAGAAGTTTATTCAGGAAATGCGCAAGAAGTGACCTCTTTTATCATGGAATTCACTTTAACTTGTACGGAGTCTATTTTTCAGAGAACGATCCCTCAGCAGGAATTTTTCACTTTTGCATTTCAGCAAATTGGGTTGCATGAGATTCTTCGTCACTACACTTCTTAGAATGACCTTTATCGACATTTTGCAGAGGTCCGTAGATAATTTGTTAAAGGAGTTTTATAGTATGACTTCTGAACTTTTGCATTTTTTTACAAGAAAATGGCTAAATGA
>JBHHXN010000079.1:0-23255 GCA_046757025.1 bacterium | reverse complement strand
TTTAGCCATTTTCTTGTAAAAAAATGCAAAAGTTCAGAAGTAATACTATAATGCTGGTTATAATAATTTTAGTTACAAAAATTCGAAAATAGGAGAATGCAGCCATTTATTTAAGAAGTCATTTTACAATCGACTTTTTGTTTTTCGATAAAAAAGGCGCTTTGCCACAGAACACCGGATTATCAAATAACCCCTTTGATTTTAACGCAGAGGCCGCGGAGAGCGCAGAGCGTCTCGCAGAGTGAGATATTTTTCTCTGCGTCCTCGGCGGCCTCTGCGTTAAAGAGAAAGATTAGAATAGGTAAATAGTGTCTGAACGAAAACCACCTGATCTTCCCGAAGGCCTCCTGGCCGAGGGTGAATTGTGCCTCGCTTGGCGGGCACGCCTTCGCAAAGTGGTTTTTAAATCGCGCGTTTCATGAGTTTTCGTTCAGACACAAATTATGGAATAGTCATGAAATCTCTTTCTGATGAATTGCTGAAATACGAATTCATCGGCCTGAACCGTATTTGATTTTGTTTAAATTATCTAACTGCGAACCTTGAGTATCTTATTATTTAACGTGTCTTCCAAAAACAAAAAGAATCATTCCACCAAAAGTGTATTTTGTATCTGGATTACTTTTCTTAGTCTGGTACAGACAGCCTGCGGAAATGATATTCAAAAGGCCGTTTCAGCTTTCGATGGCCAGCGGGCATTTACTTACCTGGAGAAGCAGTGCGAATTTGGTCCCCGGGTGCCGGGCACGCAAGCGCATCAAGCCTGCTTACAATTCTTAACTTCCGAATTGAAATCGTTTGGCGCACAGGTGTCACTGCAGAATTTTACTAGGCCACTGGCGACGAACAATCATAAAAACGTAACCATGACCAACGTCATCGCCAGCTTTGCGGTGAATAAGGGTAAAAGAATTTTGCTCTGTGCCCACTGGGATACGCGGCCCTGGGCAGACCAGGATACGGTTGCCGAAAACCAGAACAAACCCATTCTCGGAGCCAACGATGGCGCTTCGGGCGTAGCGGTGCTGCTGGAAGTCGCTCGCGTGCTGCAGGAATTCGCTGCCCCCTTTGGTGTGGACATCATTTTGTTTGACGGCGAAGATTCGGGATTGCCCGGCAACGACGAATCCTATGCTCTGGGTTCGCAGTTCTTCGCCAGGAATAAAGACTTCCGCTATCGACCGGCATTGGGAATTTTGCTGGATATGGTTGGGGACAAAAATTTGCAGATTTACAAAGAAGAAAATTCCATAAAGTACGCTCCCCACATCGTCGACCGGGTCTGGCAAAAGGCCCAGGCGTTAGGATTAAATTCTTTCATTCCCACGGCCGGGTATCAGGTGACCGACGATCATCTTCCGCTTTTAAAAAGTGGAATTCCGTGCATCGATATCATCGATTTCGATTATGAACACTGGCATACACTTCAGGACACGCCGGATAAATGTAGTGCGGAGAGTTTGAAAGAAATCGGCACGCTTATTTTGGGTTTGATCTACGATGAGGCGCTCTTTGAACAATGACGCGCTCTGGTACGAAGTGCATGTGACGATCTCTCCGGCGATTGCCGAAGGAGTCAGCAATTATCTTTTCGAGCTGGGTTGCGCAGGATGTTTTGAGCTGGAAAACAAGTTGGTGGCCACCTTTTGCGAGCAAAACTTGCCGGTGGACCTTCGTAAAAAAATGAGAAAGTATTTAAGCGAGCTATTGAGCCTGGGTTTTGATGTACCGCAGGCTGCCATCAAAATTCAATGTGTCGAAAAGCTCGACTGGAATGCCGTCTGGCGCCGGCATTTTAAACCCATCGTCATCTCCGACCAAATTGCGATAAAACCAACCTGGGAGAATTTGACCCAACCTTTTAAGGGCTGCATTATTGAAATCGATCCCAAACAGGCTTTCGGCACCGGCGACCATGCGACCACTCGCCTGGCTTTGATGTTTCTTGAAACTTATTTTAAACCCGGTCAGGTCGTGCTGGATGTGGGAACCGGGTCGGGGATTCTGGCTGTTACCGCAGGCAAGCTGGGCGCCAGTCAGGTGGTGGCCCTGGATGTGGACCCGCTGGCTGCAGAATGCGCCAAAGAGAATTTTAAGCTGAATCGGGTTCAATCGAATTTGATTTTATTTGCCGGGGAGCTCAGCGCCCTTTCAAACCATTGCCCATCGTTTGATCTCATTCTGGCAAATATCAATAAAACCGTCATTTTAACCTGGATGGAGGAATTGCGGCTTCGATTGAGCAGCTCCGGCTATTTGATCATCTCAGGTATTTTGCAGGAAGAGCGGGAAGCGCTACTCAAAGCAGGTGAAAAAAATCACGGATTAACTTTATTGGATGAGCGAATTCAAGATGGCTGGGCGAGTTTGGTTTTTCGAGGAAAAAGTAAAAATGAGTCGTCTGGCAGCCATTGACATTGGTACCAACACCGCATTACTTCTGGTGGCCGAAGTTTCTGACAAAGGTGAAATACGGCCGTTATATCAAGAAGAAAAAATCGTTCGCTTGGGCGAGGGTGTGGACAAAAATAAAAAGTTGAGCGAACAAGCCATTGCCAGAACCTTGCGTGCTTTGCGTGCCTATTTCCATTTGGCGGCCCAATTTCATGCCGAGCGTGTTTTGATCACCGGCACCAGCGCGGTGCGGGATGCTGCTAACCGCTCTGAGTTGATTCACCAAATCAAATCCGAATTCGGGGTAGAGCTGCAGATATTGTCTGGCGCAAAAGAAGCCCGGGTAACCTACTTTGGGGCGCTTTCCAACAAACCGCATTTGCAGGGAGAAATATTGCTCATCGACATTGGCGGCGGCAGTACCGAATGTATCCTGGGAGACAACCTGAACATTCACAAATCCAAAAGTATTGACATCGGTTCGGTGAGATTAACCGAGCGGTTCATCAAAAAGGACCCGATCAGTGACCGCGAGTTTCGTCAGCTCAGAAGCGCCGTTCAAAATCAGATCGACCAACACTTTTCGGAGTGGCAGACTGATGCCAACCATTTTGTCGGTGTAGCAGGCACCGTCACCACGCTTGCGGCCATGCATCTCAAACTTTCAAACTATGTGCCGGAGAAAGTGGATAAATTGACCTTAACTGCGCTGCAGATAGCTCATTTGGTTGAAGAGTTGAAAAGCAAAACCCTCGCAGAAAAAAAGAATCTGCCAGGTCTGCAGCCGGAACGCGCCGATGTGATTTTAGCAGGAGGCATGATTTTATTGGAAATTATGAGAGCGTTCAAAATGGAGCAGGTAATTGTGAGCGACCGCGGTTTGCGTTATGGCGTGCTCAACCAATTTGTGAAAGAGCAAAAAAAACTTTAGCAAAGCATTTTGCCTTTCAACTTTTTTTTGAGCATTTCACGCGCTCTGAAAATGCGCGCTTTTACTGTGCCCAAAGGAATGTTCATGATTTGGGCGATCTCCTCGTAGGACTTTTCTTCGCTGTGTCTTAAAATGATGGCCATTTTGTAATTTTCGGGAAGCTCGGCGATGGCGTTTTCGATGAGACTGGATTTTTCTTCGGAAAGAATGTTTTTGTCCGGGCTCATGGATATGTCCGGAAACTCCCGTCCCAGCTCGCCGTCCTTCGATTGCACCGGTTTGTTGATGGAGTATGTTTTTAGCTTCTTTTTTCGCATGTGGTCGATGCAGTTGTTGATGGCAATTTTGTACAGCCAGGTTGAGAAAGCGTATTCCTCATTGAACGAAGGCAGCGCTTTGAAGGCCTTCATGAATGCTTCCTGAACGAGATCTTCGGTTTCTTCTTTGTTGCGTACCATCTTGTAAAGGAGATTAAAAATTGCACCACGATAATTATCTAACAGTTGCTTATAGGCAGCTTCGTCACCTTCGATAGCTTTTTTGATTAATTCTGAGCTGGAGTTTTGCACTAGGTTTTTCTTATAATTGTTCAGAAAAAAAATTACGGCAAAAATTGGTAACTGTCAAGCAGAAAATGTTTGCATCTTCTTTAAATTAAACATAAATTAATCGATAAAAAACACGAAGCGGATTAAAGGAAAATACCTTTGGTAGCAGGAATCGGCATCGACATCGTCGAAGTGGAACGTATCCATCGCATGCTAATAAAGTGGGAGGAGCGATTTACCCACCGACTCTTCACTCCATGTGAAATTCAGCAATGCAGCGAAAGAGCCAACCAGGCTCAGTGTTTTGCAGCGCGGTTTGCCGCCAAGGAAGCTCTGGCAAAAGCGTTGGGCCACGGTTGGTGCAAACATTTCATCTGGACCGATGTGGAAGTGTTCAATGAAAACAGCGGTAAGCCCGCATTCGTGGTGCAAGGGGTCACCAAAAAGCTGGTGGAAAAGCGCAAAGTAAAATTAAGCCTTACTCACACAAAGGAATACGCGGCTGCCGTGGTTCTGGTGGAAAAATTGTGAGCGTTAATCGGTTATTTCATAATTTTGGACAAGGTAGGTAATCTTTGAAGCAAAGCATCGTGGACTGACAGCGAGATAAAACGGGAGCATTCATAAGTTACTAAAAAACAGCATAAAATAACAACTGTGTGCGATAAACATTACAATGGCGTGCTCCCGAATCACGGTTCACTAAAATGGGAGCACGTATGCGAGTTTTTACGTTACATTCCGAGTCGCAATTGTTTGAAATAAAATATCCAACGCATTGGGAGCAGATAATAATTATATTTTGTGTTAAAACGCGAGCGGGGAGCACCGATGCATGACTGTTTGGTCTTTCATATAAGTTCGTAATATGAGTAATTTGTTGAAAGGAGAAAAATTTACGTGACCGTGCCTGCTAATTCGCTAAACAACTTTTATCGATATTACTTTCCTGCCATACTCTGGGCGATGGCCATTTTTATTGGCTCCTCCATTCCTTCTGCATCCATACCCAAATTAGTCATCAAAGTCAAGGATTTGTTTTTGCATTTTATCGAGTTTGCCATTTTTGGTGTCCTGTTGTCCCATGCCCTGCTTAAGTCACCCAAGCGCCGTAATTTTAAGCTGGGAATGACGGTTATTTTGATCGGGGTGTTATATGGCGCTTCGGACGAAATTCACCAAAAATTTGTGCCCGGCCGCATGGCCACCGTGCACGATTTTTTGGCGGATGGCGCCGGGGTGATTTTCGGATGGGGCGTGTATCTGCTTTTCCCGTGGATTAAACGTTTGTTTAAACGTGTGAATGAACCAAACTCAATGGTTTAATACTTCTTTCCAAACACGTAGAAAATTTCCCCCAAGTATTTTTTCGATTCTTTTTTTCGTAAACCCGGCCATTAAAAAATGCTGGGTTAAAATCGGCAGGTCTCGGGCGTCGGTCATATCGATGGGAATGCGGGGTATCCAGCCGTCAAAATCGGAGCCGATGGCAGCGTGATTTTCTCCCACCAAATTGATGATGTGCCCTAGGTGCTCCAAAATAATTTCAGAGTTGACGTGCGGTTGAGCAGGCGACAGAAAGTTGGTGGCAAACATCACTCCCACCACTCCGCCGGTTTCCGCCACAGCACAGATGGCTTCATCGTTGATGTTGCGCGGGAAATCATGGACGGCCTTAACGCCAGTGTGAGTGACCACCACCGGTTTGCGGCTGAATTTGCAGGCGTCTAAAACGCCGGGATGATTGACGTGTGCCAGGTCGATGATCATGCCCAGCTCGTTCATTTTCTGCACCAGATCTTTTCCAAATGCCGTCAGTCCATCGCGCTGGTTGCTGCCCCGACCAAGGCAGGGTGTGGCGGCGTCGTTCTTACAAAAATGGCTTAAAGTGAGATAGCGCACGTCGTGCTGATTGAATAATTCCTCCACCCGCTGCAATTTTAAATTCCAGAATTTTTCACCGCTTTTTCCCAGACAATGCGCGCCCTCCACGCCCAGGAATCCCGCCAGTTGATTATTCTGAGCAGCATGCAGGATGGCCTCTGGCGTTTTAGCAAGATTAAAATAGCTGACTTGTTCAGCTTTTTGATGCAGGTAATCTATTTGCCTCAGAATGGTGTGCCAGCCTTTTTCGGATTGAAACGGCCAGTAATGGATACCGAATCCTGCCGCGGTGTAACCGCCCTTTTGCATGCGCGGCAGATCGATGTGATTGAAAAACGGTCGATGAAAATGTTGCAGCCTGCCAATGCTTTGGAGAAATTGAAACAGCCAGCGACGTTTTGACGGCAGCCAGCTCGCGTTGTGCTCTTCGGCGATATTATAACCGAAAAGCAGATGCTGTAAAACCGCATCGACGTGCAGATCGATGACCGGGCAGTTTGCAGTGAGTTGGCGGGCTTTCTCTGAAATTTCCAGTCTATTCTCGATCGTGGTTTGCATATAAATCTTACCCGGAGAGCCTTCATTTCCTAATTGAGAGCTCGGTGCAATTTATTCACCTGGCAGCAGCGCCGAACCGGATTCTCCCGTGTTATCGCTGGTAAGATGTCGCTATTATCTTGAGCAATTTTAGTGATTTTGGGAATGCGGGTTTTGGAATTTACCGGTCAATGGTTTGTAAACACACCCTTCCGAATTCCGCAAGCTGAAATGCTCAATTTTGCTTCGATATGCGATTTTTCACGCTTCGACCTATCGACAAAAAAATGTCGATGTTTGGAGCTAAACGCCTGAATTGAGCGATTCTAAGAGGGGCCTCGGTGTGTCGGGGGGGGGGGGGAGCCACCTTAAATGGGGTGCTTCAAACCTCTCACCCATTGATGAATCATAAATTCAAGGCTCCATCGTTCAATTTAGGAAGAAATCAGCTTCTTGATCATTATTTTATTTTGTGTTCATGCGCCAGTTGTAAACAAACCCGAACAGAAATCCGAGTACGAATCCTGAGGCGAAACTCCATATTAATCCGATTAAGGATTGAGTCAGGACACTTAAAAATCCTGAAGCGGAAGATAGATGAAAACCTGGAAAAATGTTTTCAAAGAAAACCAGATTACTTGAGGTTCCGCTTATAGAAGCCACAAAAATATAGAGAAGCAGAAAAACCGCAGCCCCAATTCCCAGTGCAAGACCATAATCGATCGGAAAAAATCGAAAGGGTTTTATGGGAAAAAACAGTTGCCGTTGTTCTTCGATGGTTGGTGGGGGAAGAGTTTCGGCTGATTCGGGAGTCGGTACGGGGTCAAAACCGCTATTGTTCATGTTTGCCTCCTGTTTTTATTTCTTTGTAATAAAGGATTCTGGATTAAACCAGCTATTTTGATAGATTTCCAGTGCGGCCCAGAAATAGGGCAGCGCATAACCGGAAGTTTTTAATAATTGTTGGATGCTGAGTATTTTAGCCTGATGCCAGGCATCAGTTGTGGATTGCCCGGCGATCAAATTTTTGAAAAAATTACTGATAATATTTGCCGACGCATAATCATCATTCTTCCACAAACTGGCTACGACCACGGGCACTCGGGAAATAGAAAATATCCGAACCATATTTAGCGCCCCTTCACCTTTTGCAATTTTCCCTCTGCTGGTTTCACAGGCATTCAACACCGTGAGCCAGGTACGGGAAAAATCCAATTGAAGAAGTTGGCGGGCATATACTTCTTTCCAGGAATTATCGCCGCTTGTATGAGTCTCATCATAAAGCTCGATAAATGAGTTCATGGGATGACTTTCGTCTGCCACAGCGTGAATAGAAAAATAAACTATCTCTGAACCTTGCTTTAGATGATTTTTCAAATTATTATAATTTGCTGAACGGTTTTCTAAGATGGTAGCATGCTCGAAAAGGGATTTTACGGTTTTTATCTGTGATTTCTTACTTGGGAAATCGCCTGCGACCATGAGAAATTTAGGCTTTTGTGGTTGAACGATTTTATCCTGCCACATTTGGGTTTCAGCTAAGATGCTGAGACTTGGGGCTTTTGTCCAAACATAACGCTCATCAAAAAAAGAATCCTCGTTTGTGACCAGCGCTCCAAAAGGCAGGCGGTGGAGCACGCCATCCGGCAAGATGATCAATCGATTGTCTTGCACGATGGCTTCCTCTATGGGTTTGATTAATAAATCATAAAGTTGTTTTCCGAGTTTTTTATTTTCTTCATAAACCGCAGCAATATTTTTACTTACGCGCTTTCTAAATGCTTTAAGTTCTTCGGCGCCAATGCTAACTAAATATTTTTCCACTTTTTGCTCTAATTGCTGAATGGAAACGGGTACTTTGCGCAATCTTGGTGTGTCATCTCTGCTGAGCAACCAGATAATCAGCGTATCGGCGGTGACGCGGTATTCGATGATCTGAACCGAGTCGGGAATTTTTTGCTGCATTTGTTCAAATGCCGGGATGGGTGTCTGCACTAGATCTTTTTGAGATTGGGCCATGACTTTTATGTTGAATTGTCCAATGGCGTCGAATAAACTTCGGGCGCGAGCTTTTTCAGCGTATTGAAGGGCCACATTTTCCAGGTTTTGCGCAGATGAGATCAAAATGGCATCGTCATACAACTCTTGATTGGTTGCAAAAAAGCTCACGCGCAGAGAATCTTGATGGATGGTGGATCGGAGTGCTTCAATTGTTGAAATAGCGTTATCAATAAAAGTCAAAGCCGCTTGCCAATTATTCGCTTTCTTCTCAATATTTGCCAAACCGTAAAATGCAGCGGCTTTTAAAAGCGGTTCTCCTATGTCTTGCGAAATTGCAAGCGCATCTTCAAAATATGTTTTGGCTTTGTCCATTTCATTTTGAATGATTGCCAGGCGTCCAAAACCCAACAATGCACCGCCTTTACCAAGCCTGTACTCGATAGGTTCCGCCAATTTTAATGCTTCGGAAAAGGTATCTTTTGCTTTGGGGAAATTTCCTGTTTTGAGATACACGTCGCCCAGGCGGAGCCAAAAATCCGTGGGGTGGCGTGTGCCTCCCGACTTTGGCCACAACTTGAGGCTTTCTTGATGCGCAGATAAAGCCTGATCAATACTGTCCAATTTGGAATATTTCAAACCTAAAAGGCTCAATGATAAGGCTCTGCGTTCATTTCCTGTTTTGATTTCCAGAGAAATTTTCTCATAATTTAAAGCTGCCTCGTATTCACCCATGCGAAAGTAAAGGTCCGATAGTGAACTCAATGCAACGGCTAAATTCGTTTTCGCTCTTTGTCCATGTTGTTTAAAAATTTCAATGGCTCTTTCAAAGGCGTTTTGGGCTTTTCCATATTCTCCCAGATGCGTGAATATTTGTCCTTCATAAAGATCGATGGTTCCCAGCCAAATTCCCTCTCTTTTGACGGCAGCAGCCTTTTCATGCATGTTAAGTGCTTTTTGGTATTCGTGCCTGCGATTATAAATCTGTGCCTTAATGAGATAACAATTGGCTAATACGTATTCATCGTTCAGGAGTTTAGCTATCTGAATGGCTTTATCTATCGTTACGATGGCCTGCTCATCCCGATCCAATTCCCGCAAGGCTTCGGCATTTTGCTGCAAAGCGATCGCTAACCGTCTCTTATAACCTGATTTACTCGCAAGTTTTATAATCTGTTCACCGAGTTCAATGACTTTTGTATGGTTTCTTTCGGTTCCAAGGAACCACTGTAGAAAACTCAAAGCCTCTACTTGAAGTTTTTCATCATTTGCTTTGCTCGCCAGGTTCCTTGCCGATATAAATCGCTTTTTGGATTCGACCCTATCACCGTCATGGAGTTTTTGACTCGCCGCGGCATAAAGCTCGCTGGCTAAGGCTCGCCGTTGCAATTGTTTGTCGTCAAGCGTTTCGATGTGAATGACCTGTTTGAGTAAATACGAATCCTGAAAGACAGCGATAAGGTCCTCTGCAATTTCTCTGGTCGTGATTATTTTTGCGTTGGCAATGTCTTGCTTGCCACGATGTCGAAAAAGCGTGGCTTGTTCTAACAGGAGCAGGCCTGTGGACTGAGCCACTACATAGTTATTTCGGATCAAATTGTGCAAGCTATCCTGCTCACCACCTTTTTGAAAGCTTTCCCACTCTTTGATAAAACTTTGCATGTTTGGTTTTAACGAAAATGCTCGTAAACTATCCGGTGATGTGCTTTTTATTATAGGTGGAACATCTACCGCAGCAGATATTCTAAACCACACTATCGACACGAAGCTGATTGCAATAATGCCCGTCAGCAATGAAATAATGATGCCTTTCTTAATATTGCTCTTTTTGTTCATCAAAATACAAAAATAAAGGGAATTATTTTAAAAATGGACTTACATTTTTTAAACAATTATTTTCTAGTGTGAATTGGAGGCTCTTCGCGCAGATGCATCACAGCTTCCAACAAGGCTTTGTCGCCGCAGAATTGTTCCACGACCGTGCCGATTTCGCAAGCCCAGTGTAATCGATTCATTCCTTCAGCTACTACACTGTCGGCTTGTGCCGGGGTTTTGATTTCTGTGGTGTCTGATTTAAGTTGTAGCCATTCTCTACCTTGATTGTATAGTTTAAATCCAACATTTATAATTTCTGTATCGTTCATATGCAAAATAGCAGCCTGATAATTCTTTTCACCTGTTTTGGCACCTTTGTGCCATTCCATCAGCATCTGTTTTTCTGATTTATCAAGAAAATTGTTTGAATCAGGATTTGGAGGAACTAACTTATCGACAACGCTTGGCGGCATCACCTTTGTATTTACGGTACCTAAAAATCCGGTGGTTGTGGAGCCTAAAAGAACGATGGTCGCAATTATCCAAACAATTTTTGGAAACCAGAGACGAAGGTTGTCAAAGTCAAAGGGTTGTTTCCACGATTTGTTGAAGGTATTTTCGGTCCTGGCTAACACAACCGCACGTCTTCTTGCACTCCAGTTGGCGTGTACCAGGTGAAAATCCGGCATGTTGTTCCGTTGTATATTTTCTATATTTTCTTGTACGATATTGAGGGCTTTTTTAAGTGACTCATTTTGTCTTTCATTAATATCAAACTTAATAAAATTTCCAACAAGCGCTCTTTGAATTGTGAGTTTTTGACCCACCCGTTGTTCATAGGTGTCCAATATGGCAGGCGTGAGAGTCGGACGGTCCTGGGTTTGGGAGTTCAAAGAGCTATGATGTTGTAATAGTAAAGCACGAAATTCGGGATCGAGTTTTAACATGTTATTGCTCCTTGTTTTTAGACGATTTCACGTTCGCTTTTTACCTGCAAACGGTCATGCATAAAGATCTCGATAAATCGGTCAAATCTATCCTGGTCCGTCGAGATATCCATGGTGCAGGGCACGCTGGGATTCAAACGCGCCGGCACAAAGGCTTCGTAATCGGATGGTTTGAAAACGGCCCGATCAGAAGAAAATTTTCTTTCCCGGTCGCGAAAAGCGTAAATTCCAAAAACGTCCGGTGTGGTTTTACCGGCCCGCTTATTGATGATGAGAAAATTGGTGTTTCTAAAATTTAACGGAAATGGGCTATCACCATCTTTGATAGGTTGCGGGATGTCGTCATAATATTCATCGTGGATCAAACCATTGACCGTGGAGGACATGGCGTGTGCGAATTCGTGCAGGGGCGTTTTTAAACGCGTGTCCCAGGCAGAATAGGCGACCAATCCCGGTACATCAGGATAGGGAGCGTGATGTTTTTCGATCACGGGACTTCCTTCTTTATATCTAAACTTGTATAGAGGCCCAAGAGGGTCATTTTTGTCGATAGTGTATAGCGCAGAAGAACGGGTATGTGTTTCAGAAGCGGTAACTGCAAAAACCACATCAATCATATACGGAGTATTCGTTTCATCCACAAGTTCCCTTTCAAGAAAGTCCTTTAAACGATTTTCGCCGTTTTGTGCTTGTATCGGTTCAATAATAATATCGAAATCTTTTTCCAGACAGAGAGCGTTTTTACCATCTTTTATGAGCTTATCCTGCGGTACAAGGTCCGGATTGAAATAGGTGATGATTCGCATTTTGTCGTTATCCAGAAACCTTTCTCGAATCATTTGATTGCTGGCAAGGCTGCCAATTATGCAGGCCACTTTTGATTGAAAAAGAGCTGGTTTATTCAGAATAGGATCTCTTCGCCATTTTAAGGGTTCGTCTGCTGGAAGTATCTCGGATTCCAGTACCGGGTTAGCAACAATGGCGATGGTGTAAGGCTCGTTACCGTTTTTTGAACTTCCTTCGCTCAAAATCCATGGATTCCGCGATTCGATAATCTTTTGCGGTTTTAACAATTCAACTCCACAATCAATGGGCCCTTTGATGATATTGTATAGGTAGGATACCAGCAGACCAAACAAAAAACCGTGCGCCAAACCGTAAACAACGGCGAGAAAAAAATCAAAAGCGCCTAATGGTCTGCCGTACCCTGGGTAAAAATTTTCCAGGAATTGTATGAAATCCTGCACCAAAAAATTCCTACCTAAAATGGTGATGATGGACGCCAATAACGCCCATACCAGTCCCAAAGTGATGGCGAAATTGATGACGGCTAAGTTAGGTCTTTCGGCAGGCCAAAGCAGGGACCTTTTATCCAGGAGCTTGAAATTTTTTACCATAGCGACTCCTCCTGATTGGAAATGATATATAATATGATTAATTAACCTGTATGTTTAATCACGAAAACACCAGGTGCGTTTGAATAAATAGTGATGCGAGTTGTAGTTGATTCAAAAACTGAATTTAGAAAATCTGTTAAACGGTTCCCCCGTCGATTTTCGCTATATTCCCGCCAGAGGCTGTGGTTTAAGAAGTAAAGATAGATTAGTTGACCGATTGTAGGTTCTCTATATGTAGCCGCACGCTTTTTGCCCAATCGGATTCCTGATCAATGGTGAGGTAGTGCTGCCAGGCTTCCTTTGCCTCCGGAAGAAGTCCCATTTGTTGTAATAATAATGCCCGGTTGTAAGCGGCTTCTGCATAATCTGGTTTAATTTTTAGTGCGGTTTCAAATGCGTGCAGAGCGTTGTTTTCGTTTTCATTTTTTGTTTCCACCAGACCTAAAATATTCCAGGCTTGATAATCGAGAGAATCGTGCGCTAATAAAGTGTTTAACAGGCTGTCGGCTGGCGTTAATTGGCCTGTGAAATACCAGAACATCGCCAGGCCGTGTTTTGCTTCCACGTTTTCTTCATCCCAGCTCAAGGCTTTTTCAAATTTAAATTGTACCGCAGCTTCCTCATCTTCTGAGCCGTTGCTATGAACGCTTGAAAACATGCTGCGCGGGAATAGACCTGCAGGCCGTAGATCCTCATCCGTGATGGTCCAGTTTTCTTGCAAAAGCTTCATACCATCGGCAGTGTACGAGCCGGCGCGCCAGGTCATAAATGGCCCTTTTCCGACAAAAAAGCCGGCAATGAGAATCATCGTTACCGGTGCCAGAATTCGAATAGGCGGTATCCATTTATCGATTGATTCGGCAATTTTTTGCCGAATGGTAAGTTTGTTGTTTTCAAATTGCAGGTCTTTTTCTCGACTTATCGGAGGATTTTCTGTCAACACAATTTTTGCCAGTGAAATTCCCGCATAATCCTCCAACTCGTTTTCTACCAACTCTGTGGCTGGGCGAAAGGTCTCATCAAATACGGTTTCTAAATGTTCGAAACAGCTCGGGCACGATTTTAAATGGCTGAGAAAATTGGCCGCTTCTTTGCGAGTCAGGCTTTGTTCATAAATTTGATACACGGTTTCAACTAATTCTTCTTCGGAAAGGTGCGGCGGCTGTTCATCCGGATAAGCATCCCGGGAGCATTCCTGAGCATATTTAACGATTTCCACAAAACTTCTGCAGCGTTCGCATTCAGTCAGATGTTGTTTGAATGGTTTCGATTCCAATGATTTGAAATCTTTGCTAATTGCTGATTGGATTAACTGATGGGTTATATGCGGGGTCTGAGTACGTCTAATATCTGTTTCCATGGCGTCATTGGTCCTTATCTTTACATTGATTCATGGCTAAAAAGTCGCTCCAATTTCTGGCAAATAACTGAAAACAATTAAAACAATCGTTCAAGTGCTGGAATAGTTTTAAGGACTCGGCCTTTTTTAATTTCACGTTTAAAAAACCAAACATAATTTGCGTTGATTGAGTGAAGTCCGGCTCGGTATGTTTACAATTGTTTGAAAATGCAGGGTGCCAGTTGTTGGAATTTTTTAGGAGACTTTGTTGGATTTTACAAACGATTTGATATTTTTTTGAACAAGAGTCACATTCTGTTAAATGCTGTTTAACTCGGTGGCTGGCATCGATGTTTTGCCCGATGATGGCCAAAGCGATCAGTTCTCCACAGGATAAATGAGATGAGTTATTGTTTTCCATTTTTCGTTTTGCTTACCTTGTTCAAAAATAAATATCATTTACGTTTTCATATAGCAAGACACCATTAAAACCAGAAATCTCTCAGCTAATTTAATTTTCAAATTTATCTTTTATGCGGTCAACGATGACGTCCACATTGTGTGCTTTCATGTTGAATAAAGGGATTTGTCCCAGGTCTTTGGATTTCAGTCCCGCTGTGCGCAAAGTGTAGATCAACGCATCTCTTTCCACAAAAAAATCAGATTTATTTGTGTTAGCAAATCTGTCTCTTATCCTCTTCACCATGGCCTTGTGTGTTTCGGAATCCAGCGTAAGCGTAAAATCTTCCTGAGGTTGTGTCAGAGTCTTCTCATTTATATCTTCAGTTTCATGGAGTTTTGATAAATACGCAATGGCCTGACGGGTTGAAATGACGCGCAAATATTTTTTGAACCGACCTTCTTCTTCTCTTTTTTCAAAAAGTGTAAGGGCTCTGAAATCGTGTGCAATGAGTCTGTTGAGAACCATGGCCGCAATTTCTTGCATGAGATCCACCTCGCCGCCCCGGTGCCAGCGTTTCATCTGGTCGTGAATTTGCCGGAATATTAATTGTTGATATCGACGCTCAAACTCGTACCAGGCTGTTTGGTAACACGGTTGATTTCGATCAACTAAAATATCCAAAAACTCAGGAAAGGCGATCTCGCGTAAATTCTGTTTGCAGATCAGAAAGAACCCCGGAAAGATTATGCCCATGGTTAGAAGTTTAGATTAGTGATGTAGAACCGAAACAGAACACGCCCTTCTTCCTGCGACTTGGGCTGTCAAAGTTGAAGCGCGGTAATGCTGAAAATATTAGAATATTGTATCGATAAGACCCGTGACTGAAATAGAATACAAAATTGTTAAATAAATGTCAAGAAAAATGTAATTCCATAATAAATAATGGCTGAAGCGGAATCACAGGTAAATTCATTTCGTCAATCTGAACAAGGCTGTGGAACCAAAACTGGCATCCTTTTTTACCTGAAAGAATTCGATCCACATTTCATGGTCTGTGATATCGAATCGGACAAACCCGAAGGCTTCGTGGGAAAAAATCGTGTCGTTCTTATGTGAAACCTCCGTGAGTTTACCGGCGCTGCCGGATACGATTTGAAAGTGGTCAGGGTCGATTTGCAGGAATTCCAAACTGTGCTCATGTCCGGACAAATACAGCGTCACATCGTGTTTCCTGATTAATTGCTTCAAATCGTTGACAAAATGTTGATGAGCAGGGTGGTCCATATCCTGCAGAGTTTTGATGAAGAGTTTATCGATAACGGTGTACAGAATAATCGGCGGCACCCACCAGAACCACTCCCGAAAACCGGCGTGTCGGCCGTGCGAGGAAACCGCATGGTGCCCGATGACGATTTTCCAGGCCGCGTCTTCCTCCAGCAACGATTCCAATCTCTGCCAGTGTTTTTGCAGCAAATCGTGGTTCTTTTTTTTGTACAATTCCAGAAGTACCTGCGTGTCAAGCGCCACTACGGATATTTTACTATCCGTCGGTAGATTGATTTTTTCTGGCAGCGTGAGGTCGTATATGTTTTCTTTTTTTAGTAAAAAATAATCGGTGGAGTCGTTGGAGTCGCGATTTTTGGCGGGGTCGATGGGATAATACTGCCAGTTTGGGTAGTATAATTTTTCGGCTGCAGTCTCCTGCTGGATGACGTCCCCCCAGCCATTTTTGCCGCCGGCCACGCCGTTATAATCGTGATTACCCGGAACAACGTGAAAGTTCAGCTTTTGGCCTTGATATCGGACGTCCTGATAGATCTGTCCGAAAGTTTTTTCGAGTAAGAGCCGGGTGGTGGGATGATTCCAGCCTTCGGCTAAACCGAATTCATATACGTTGTCGCCCAATCCCACCACAAACGGCGGAATTTTGCGGTTTGCTGGAATTTCGGCCACGTTTCTTTGCAAGGCGTTTGCCACGGCCTGCTGGTTTTCGTCGCCCGAGCCCCAATCGCCTAAAGCATAAAATGTTAATACCTCAGTATGGATTGGTCGCAGATTTGGATCGCCGATCTGGAGAGGTGCGTCAGGTGCCGGTTTTCGTAAAAAAGGTCGGGTCTCGCTGCAGCCAGCAATCAACACAAAAACAAATAAAAGGTGTCTGAATTGAACAGGCATTTATTTCCTTGATGAAATGAATTTACCATTTTCAGTGTTTGGAAATCGATCCCAATCCTCTTGAATCCTCTTGAATCCAATATAATCATAACCATAAACAAAATCAACGATGAAAATTTGTGTAAACGACAAAGAGAGTTTGATTCCCCACCCAACAGGCCTATTTCATTTATTTAATATTTTTTCTTGCTTTTTTACTATAGAAGCGTTATACTAAGCGGCCTTTGTAAGATGCCGGGTTGGGAATTATCAAAATCGCTCACATATTCACAAAAAATTTCCTTTCCAAATTTAACTAACTGATTTTAAGAATCTTCTAATAAGGAGTATTAGATGAAAGTTTCATCAATAAAAATTGCGGCGCTGCTTTTGGTCTGTTTCACCGCCGTCAATTTGTTTTCGCAGGATCGAATCATTTCCGTGCCCAAACGCGTTTCGGGTGCTCCCTTTCGCGTAAACGACGCCGAGGACCTTTTCGGTAAAGCTTACCGCTGGTTTTACGAAGGCGAAGTGGCCTGGGCGGCTGACAGTTTGAAAAAACTCATCGGTCTTTCCGGATTCCGGATGAATGACAATGATTATTATATCGTCGTGGCTAATTTCACCGATAAAATTAGCCCCATCGGCATGTTTCATGGCGGCTCGGATTTTCTCGACACGCGACTTTACGGCCTGACCAACGACGATCTGTATTATATTTTCATCTCAAAACGAGAAAATGCCGATTCGTTCCTTTCCACCGTTCTCACCTCCAAAGCGTCGCCTTTTGAAGAAAATTTACTGGATTTCCTGTCGTTGTTTTTGGATATCCCCCTGCCCATCGGCGCTCTGGGCGGCCCGCCCACGGTTTGGATCGACGTCCGAAAATACGAAATCCCGGAGAAATTCCAGAAGAATGCGGATATTTCCATCATCGTGAAGAAAGAGCTGGGTTCTGAGGAATTTTTAGCCACCGCGCTTTACGATAACACCGCGAAAGAGCACTGGAGCTTCGGCATGGCCACCGCCATCACCACGGCCGACGACGTGGAGTTTATCATCGGTCGCGATGGCCGCATCATCGTACGGCCGAAACCGCACGGCGATCTGGCTGCGTTCGGCGTCATCAACTATCATTTCAGTGCGGTGGATACGAAAGCGCCCACGCTGGGCAGCTCGTTTCATCTGTTAGCCGGCCTCAGACTGGTCGATCACATCGAGCCCATCGTGGGTTTGGGATTGGGCCTGCCCACGGGCATCCCGGTGGAAGTACACTTTTTTGGCGGCATCAGCGTGGAGTTTGCCAATAAACTCAAATCCGGTTTCAATATTGGCGATACCATCACCCGCGAAGTGGATCCGTTCAAATTGGATGTGCAGGTTCGGCCGCGCATCGGTATCGAGTTAAAGTTCCCTTAATTGAGTTCCTGTTTAAGTCGTAAATTGCGAAATTCCGGGCGGATTTCGCAATTTACGCTTTTTATCCCCCCAGCCTGAAATCTGTAGTGTGAAATGGAATTGAGTCTCCTGCTAATTTTACTAATTCTCAGCGCAGGCGTGCTAATTTTCAGACCCATTCGAAAATACACGCCGCAGCCTTCCGGCGATATTCACACTGCCTCGGGCCGGACAACTTTTTTCCACTTTCCTTCTCAAACAAAAAAGAGCGTTGGCACGATCATTTGTGTTCACGGATTCTGCGAAAACCATCTCTATTTTCAATCGGTGGCCGAGTTGTTGACCGCAGCCGGTTACGACTGCCTGGCCATCAACTTGTTTGGATACGCGGGCTCGCAGCCACGACAGAGAACTGGTTTTGCAGTGACGGACTATGCCCGGCAAATTCAAGAAGTTATGGCTGAACTCAAAAAACAGGCGTTTGTGAAGGAGGCGGTAGCCGTGCTGGGACATTCCATGGGCGGCACGTCCCTGTTCTGCGCCAGTACCGAAATTCTCGAAGTGTGCCCTGAACTTAAAGCCTTGATTTTCGAGAATCCCGGTTTTGGGAACGCGCTGACCTGGTTCTCACAAGGTTTGCTGCCGCTTGCGTATTTAGCCAACGTGGCCGGTGTGCGCCGGATCATGCAATTTTTTGTCAACTTGATTTTTGCCAGGAGGATGGAAAACAGGCTGGCCAAAAATTATTTGCAGAAAATGGTTGCGCATTTTGCGCCGGCAAAGCAGGTGGCTGTGGCAAATACGCGCTCGGTTTCCGCTTGCCGGCTCGACTTGAGTGGTTTGCCGGAGATCTTGTTGCACCGCTTGTATTTTGTTTTGTCAAAAAAAGATAAATTGATGAGTTGCCGAAAAGTGGAGGCGCTGCTGGCGGAATCATTTCATTACCATTCGCATGGCCGTGGAGAAAACCGTTTGATTTTAAACAGCACGGATCACTTCGTTTCGCTGCAAGCGCCCGATAAAATGGCCGCCTTTGTTTTGCAGATTCTGCAGGAAACCGGCGGTTAATTCCACCAACCGTTTTCAGGTTTTGTAGCGATTAGTGAGCGGCATGCGCCGATCTTTGCCGAAAGCTTTGGGGGTAATTTTGATACCCGGCGGAGCCTGCCGCCGCTTGTATTCGTTTGTGTCCACCAATCGGGCCACGGCTTTTACCACATCCCGGGGGTAGCCCTGCTCGATGATTTCTTTCACACTCATGTCTTTTTCCACGAATTTTTCCAGAATGTCGTCCAAAAGGTCGTAGGGCGGCAGGGTATCCTGATCGCGCTGTCCCGGCTTCAATTCCGCCGTTGGCGGTTTGGTGAGAATGGAGTCAGGAATGACGGTTTTCACGGCCTGGTTGTTTTTGTGCTTGCACAAGCGATACACCCAGGATTTCGGTACGTCCTTGATCACGGCAAATCCGCCGGCCATGTCTCCGTAAAGAGTGCAGTAGCCCACACTGGTTTCGCTTTTGTTACCGGTGGTCAGCACCAGCCAGCCGAACTTGTTGGAAAGCGCCATCAACAGGTTACCGCGGATACGAGCCTGGATGTTTTCTTCTGTGGCGTCTTCCGCTTGCCCGGAGAAAACATCCTTTAACGTTTGTCGATATTCCTTGAAAATATTCGTAATGGGAATGGTTTGCGTTTGAATATTCAAATTTTCGGCCAAGGTCAAGGCATCCTGAATGCTGGTCTCCGAGGTAATTTCGCTGGGCATGAGAATGCCCACGACGTTTTCTGCGCCCAGAGCATCCACCGCCACCGAGGCCGTCAACGCCGAATCGATGCCGCCACTCAAACCGATCACCACTTTTTGGAAGCCGTTTTTCCTGACATAATCGTGCGTTCCCAGCACCAGCGCCTGGTAGACTTCTTTGGTGAGGTCGAGAGGGTTCTGCGTGGTTTGTTCTATGTCGGGTTTTTCCACGACGCGCCCGGGCTCACTCAGAGACACAAAATCCACCTGATAAGGCGGCTTGAATTCTTTGGCAAAAAGGTTGAAAGAGGGGTCGCTTTCCCGAAATTCACGCAAACTCTGGATGTCCAAATCCACGATCTTGAAATCTTCCTGAAATTGGTGGCATTCGGTGATGATTTCGCCGCGGTGGTCCACCACAAAACTGTTGCCGTCAAAAACCAGTTCATCTTGTCCGCCCACCAGATTTACATGCACGATAAAAGTTCGGGTCACTCGTGCACGGGTCATGCCCACGGCTAGCCGCTCTTTTCTTTTATCCATGTAGTAAGGCGAAGCGGACAAAGTCAGGATGATTTCGGCGCCGGCTCGAAAAGCCTGGCTCTCGGTGACGCCGTCCGGAATCCAAATATCTTCGCAAATATTGAGGCCAAATTTAATTTCATTCCACTGAAATACCAGCGGACGGTCACCAGCGTGAAAATAGCGTTTTTCATCGAAGACGCTGTAATTGGGCAGACAAATTTTGTGATAGACCGCTGCGATTCGACCCTGGTACAAAATAGCCGCGGCGTTGCAGAGTTTGTCGCCGTTGTCAACAAAGCCAACAACGGCCATGAGCTTTTGGTTTTCTCTGGCAAGCTGCTCGAGAAATGATTGATTGTCCGCAATAAATTTTCGTTTCAAAAGTAGGTCTTCTGGCGGGTAGCCGGGAATGGTCAATTCCGGGAAGATGACGATATCGACCGCCATCTTTTGGGCTTTCTCGATAAAATGCTTGATTTTCTGGCAGTTGCCTTCTAAATCACCCACCACGGTGTTGGTCTGAGCCAAGGCAATTCGAACGGTCGATTCCATTTATCTTGAACTTATGTTTTTGAATAAAAAAGGTTCACATCGCCAAAAATTACCCTTTTTCAGAAATAAAAGCAAGACTTAAATTGAGATTAAAAATCTTGACATTAGAATATGAGTTGTTTAATTTTATGTGAAATTTCAACAATTTACATGCAACCAATCCAGATCAACGAAAATCATGGAACAACCGTCTCCAACCACCATTCCCATAACCGTTGATAAGAGTCATATCACCACGCTGGGCGAGCGGCTTTACACCGAAAGCATCGAGCTCATCCGGGAGCTGGTTAACAACGCCTACGACGCCGACGCCACGCAGGTGAAAGTGACCATTCAGCAAGATCAGATCGAAATAGCAGACGACGGCACCGGCATGGACTGGCAGGGTTTGACTCAGTATTTCAACATTGGCTCGCCTGAAAAAGTGCAGCACAGCAAATCGGAAATTTATCACCGCGACCGCATCGGGCAGTTTGGAATTGGCAAGTTTGCCAGCCTGGCGGCGTGCAACTGTTTTGAAGTGTACACGCAGAAGAAAAACTTTGCCGCTCGCGTACAATTCGACAAACAAAACTGGGCACAAAGCGGAGAAGCCTGGGAGCTGCCGGTGGAGATCCTGGAACCCGACCGTCAGCGGGGTGACGGAACTACCGTGATTCTTTCCAAATTGAACCGCACGTTTGAGCCCGACATGGTCCGCCAGAAAATTCTAGAAAGCGTGCCCATTCAAGCTAAAAATTTTGCAGTTTTTGTGAACGGTAAACGGGTGTTTTTAACCCGCATTCCCGGTCACCGCATCCCTTTTTTAGAAGGCACGCAGTACGGACCGGTGCACGGAGAAGTAGTGATTGTTCCCGTGTCGCAGGCCTCAGCCGAGGATATGGGTTTGCAGGTGCGGGTCAAGGGAGTGATGGTGAAAAAAGAGTACTTTGGTATTCAAACCTGGGGCAAGGATGGCGCCCGCATTCGCGGAGAAGTCAACGCCGATTTTTTGACCATCACCAGCGACCGCAGCGGGTTTCGCAGCGATACGCCGGAATATACGGCGTTTGTGGCCACCATGGAAAACGTCCTGGAAGATGTAAAGAAGCAGCTTGGGCTTTTGTCTGACCGAAAAGAAACTCGCAAAGTGAAACGCGCCTTGAAAGAAGCCATGGAACGCATTCAGCAGGCGCTGATCAAGCATCCTGATTTTGTGGAAGCCGGTCTGCTGCCGCGCGGTGAGGAAAGCGACGCAGTGGGTGAACCCGGCGAAATTCAGCAGGAAAACGAAGCCGACGCCCCGGAGGAAGAGTCGCTGGACGCTCCCGAAAACAACGCGGACAAAGAAGGCGCCGTAGCCGATGTGCAGGAAGAGTACCAGTCGCCAGCCGAACCAAAAAAAGCGCCCGTGGTAAAGCGGCTCACTCCCAACGCGGTGGTGCGCAAAATATCCGTGGGCGATCAGCTGGTTTCCTGCTGCCTGGATTACTTTGGCGAAGACGGGCCCGAATGCTTCACCGAGGGACAGATCATCTACATCAACCGCGACCACCCGTTGTACAAAAGAGAGTCCAAACAAAAAGCCACCCATACCATGTATCTCGCCCGGCTCCTGAGTCAGGAAATCGCCCTGATGAAAACGCCGGCCGATCCGCGTGCGGCGTTTAAGAAGCAGAGCGAGCTGCTGCGGGACGCCTTCATCGAATCTTAGTTAAAAAATCTGAAATGATAATCCTCGATGGCGCCGCCGGCGAAGGCGGCGGCCAGATTCTGCGCACGGCTTTGTCGCTTTCTGCTCTTACCGGGCAGCCCTTTGAAATTAAAAATATCCGCGCAAATCGGCCCAAACCCGGTCTGCGGGCGCAGCACCTCAAATGTGTGCAAGCGGCTGGCGCCATCTGCCAGGCCCGGGTCTCTGGCGATCGACTGCATTCCAGCCGGTTAACTTTTTCCCCGGGCGCCATCAAGGCCGGCAATTATCATTTCGAAATCGGCACCGCGGGCTCCACTTCCCTGGTGCTGCAGACGATATTTTACCCGATCAGTTTTGCCCAACAAAACTCAACGATTTCGATAACCGGCGGCACCCACGTGCCCTGGGCGCCCTGTTTTCACTACCTGCAGCGGCAGTGGCTGCCGTTTATGCAGCGGCTGGGATTCCGGGCAAAATTACAGATGGAGCAAGCGGGTTTTTATCCCAAAGGAAGAGGAAAAATAATTGCTGAAATCAAACCCATCAAATCGATTCAACCGTTGACACTTTTAACGCGGGGTAATTTGTTGTCCATTCACGGTGTTTCAGCCTTCGCCAACCTCCCTCGCAGCGTGGCCGAGCGGCAAAACCAGCAGATCCGCAGGATGCTGCAAAATGAAATCGATGGTCTGGAGCTTGAAATTCTGCAGATGCCGGCGTTTGGTAAGAACACCCTGATGCTGCTGCTCGGAAAGTACGAGCATTCGCAGTGCTGTTACGACGCCCTGGGCGCGCCCGGCAAACCGGCCGAAAATGTCGCCCGGGAAGCCGCACAAAAATTGCTCGCTTTTTTTGCCAGCGGCGGTGTATTTGATGAATATTTAGCCGACCAGATCCTGATTCCGTTTGCCTTAGCAGAGGGGCGGTCTGCATTTGAAACTCCGAAAATCACCCGGCATCTGTTGACCAATATCGAAGTGATCAAGCTGTTTCTTGCAACAGAAATCAAAGTGCA
>JBHHXN010000078.1:0-23326 GCA_046757025.1 bacterium | reverse complement strand
CGCCGGTCGTAAAATCCCCAATCGGTCATGCGCCAGAGAGTGATGATGTTGATTTGGGTTGTTGGCATTTTGTTAGATAACTTTTGCCTCGTGTTCAAAATCTATTTTTAGAGGCTCCAGGCTTCAAATGTTAGGCCCGTGAATGTTCGTAATTTATCGATATCCTCTTGCAGAGCCGATTTGAGTTTGGCTGCGATCGAATCGTTCAAGGCAGGTTTAGATATTTTCGCGCCAAACAGCCAGGGTGCCCACTGCTCGAGTCGGTAACTGCCTCGTAAGTTTTGAACCTGTTTTTTAAGCCAATACTGTTTTCTTTTTTTGCTGGATTGGTGGTGCTTCACCGAAAACGCTTCGCTTTCAAACTTTTCATCCACCCCTAAAAAAGCAAATATCTGCCGCATAACGCTTTTGGTATTTCTACTGAAATCTTCGAATTCCACGACCATCATCTGATCTCGGGAAAAACAATTTAAATACCGCTCCAATTGCAGATAATAGCGCGAATTGATAAGATATTCATTTTGACCGTTGGCGGTAACCGCTTCCTCAAAAGCGCGTTTTTCGCCATGGTGCACCACCATGTGCATGTACTGCGAAACGATGCGCCGGATGGGATCGCGTAAAATATAGATCAGCTTGGCATCTGGTGCGTGTTGGGCCATTTTCTCCGGCACGCCCTGGTAAGTGGGATATTTAGAATAGCTCGTGGAAGATTCCCCAAGGATTTTTGCTGTTCCTGGAAAAATTGATTTGTACCACTCTAAACCTTTGTGCCAGGTTCCTTCTTCCATAAAAAAATCGGGTTCCTTGATGGTGGACATACAAATTTCTGGATGAAGCGCTAAATAATTGTGCAAGCTGGAAGTGCCGCTTTTCATGGCACCGATTATAAATAAATTTGGTAAAGTACGATTCATTTTAATTTTTATAATGTTTATGTTCTCAAATTAGCCCTTAATCCCAGCCATTAAATGAAAAGCCTGTTAATTTTTTCAACTGTTTCATATCTTCATCCAAAGCTTCTCTCAATTGATTTTTAAGTTTCCTATCTATATTAATATTTACTATTTTCTTGCCAAATGCCCAGGGCACGATCTTTTCGATTCTATTAAAGCCACGCACATTCTTTAAATTTAATTTAAGTTTGTTGGGAATTCTTTTCTTGATGGTTTGATTATGGACTTTCGAATAATTTTTTTCATCATATTGACAATCTAAGTTCAAAAAGTTAAAAATCTTACCCATCGTGTCTTTGGTATTCGCAACAAAATCATCAAAATTTATTAACAGTAGGTTTTCCAGGGAATAGTACTCGAGAAATTTAACAAGTTGGCTATAATATTTAGAATAACTAATATATTGATTGATATGATCCTCACAGATGGCCTCTTCTATGCTTCTTTTTTCACCATAATGCACCACCATGTGAATGTAATGAGACACAATCCTTTTGAGGGGGTCACGCACTAAATATATCAATTTTGCATCAGGTACAATACTGAACATTCTTTCAGGAACCCCTTTAAATGTTGGATCTTTTGTATAACTGGTTGATGATTCTCCCATTATTGGGGCATGATATTCGAAAATCGATTTATACCATTCTACTCCTTTCACCCAGTTGCGTTCTTTAATGAAAAAAGCCGGCTCTTTAATTTTTGACATGCAAATCTGCGGATGCAAACTCAAATATTGGTGTAAACTGCTTGTTCCACATTTCATTGCACCAATTACGATTAAATTGGGCAAACCATTATTCATCGCTTTTGACGCTTTCATTTTGAACTTCGAGTTTAGTTTGCAAATCATCAAGGACCGTTTCGAAATTGTCCTGGCTATACTTTTCGGTGACGACTTTACGAGCGTTATTGATCAAATTTCTATAAGTGGTTGTATTTGATAGTTGCTGGTAGCATTTCACAAATTCATTTTCTTCAGAAAACAATTTAATTTCTGAGTCAGGATTTAAAGCCAATCCGTTAGCACCCATCGGCGTGGAGAGAATCGGACGGTTTGCCAGCGCCGCTTCCAGTATTTTTATGCGGGTACCGCCGCCCGTCAAAACCGGCACGACCACGGCGCGACACTTTCGATAAAATGGTTTGACGTCCGGCACGTCCGCGAAAAGTTCGATATCTTTTCGGTATGCGCACATTTCCTTGACCTCTTCATTTGGCGTCCGACCTACAATCCATAATTTGCCATCGGAGTATTTTTGTCGAAAAGCCGGAAAGATTGAATCGACAAACCAATTTAATCCATCTACATTGGGCTTGTAACAAAGCAGGCCAACGAACAATAAAATGTTGGGATTTGAAAATCCGTCTCCGAAATTGTAACGGGCAAAAGAAGCACGGGAATAGACGTTGGGAACGACGACGGCGCCGTTTTTCATCTGATCGCCGGAGACTTTCAGAAGATCGCTTTCGTTACAAAAAAGAGCCGCTCCAAAATGCAAACACCTTTTTTCATACTCCCTCAAATATTTACGGTTAATTTGCAAGCGCAGTTTTCGGAGCGGATGCCGCACCTGCTTTATTTGCGCATCGTAAAGCGCATCCGACAATAGGTCATCGAAATCCACTAGGACGCGCTTTTGATATTTTGCACTTAACCTGAAAAGGCTAAAGGTGTTTCGAATATAGCGCACAAGTAGGTAGTCGTAATCGTTTGCCGTGATAATTTTGAACAATTCTGTTTCAGATGCAGCGGTGTATTTGGATATGGGCAGCGGCCGATTTTTGGTTGCCACGAACCTTTTCATTCGACTGATCAAATCCTTTGAATCGTCCTGCAGCTCAAATAAATATTCATTGGCAAAGGCGCCGTTGCCGGTTTCAGCGCCGGGCAGCGTGTGGGAATACACAATATCCACCGGTCCGAGCTTTTGGAAATATCGCACAAAGTGCATGGTTCGGATATTGGAACCGTTATTTTCCGGTAGCGGATAATGATTGGCAATGATAAGCGTTTTTTTCATTTTTTTATGCCGGCCATACTCGGTTGAAGATTCTGGCAAGGAATTCACGAAAACCCGTGGTGAATATTTTCATCCAGTTTAAGCGAAACCCTAATTTGCCAAATTCCTTTTTATGAAATCGCCAAAATTTTTTATTACGCCCTTCAAGCAGGCTGTGACCTAAAAACTTATAGTAAACTTCAATTCTATGTTTCAGGGCTTTTTCATATTCACTTTTATCAAGAAAAATCGGGCCGTATCGCAACATCAAATCCAGATTAGCCAGCAGGTAAGTCCGCATGGGCAGGGCCATTTTCGATGTGACCGAATCGTCATGCACACGAATGTACGCTAAAACCTGGTGCACAAATCCAAAATCCGACTTTTGCAAAACGCGGTAGCAAGATTCCACATCCCCTTGAATATTGGGCTCTGGATAATAATCATTTTGAGCAGAGATGATATCAGCACGAATCAGCAAAGAAGATTGCGACAAAAATACGTACGGCTTTTGCAACAAATTTCGTCGGCACACTTCTTTACCCGGAATGATTTCATCTGGAAACGGCAAGCCATCGCAGGCCACCTGGTCGCCGGTCAAAACATACGAACCCACCATGCCCACCGAAGGATTTCGTTCGGCGACGGCGACCAATTGCTCGATGCAGTTGGGAAATAATACGTCATCTGCCAGCAGGATTTTACAATATTTACTGTTGGGCGAGATTTGATGTACCGCATGATTCCAATTTTGCATGATGTCCAAAAATCGATCGTTGTTGTGAATCCGAATACGTGCATCCTGTTCAACATATTTTCGAACGATATCCTGTGTTTGGTCGGTGCTGCAATTGTTTACAATGATATATTCCCAATTTACATAAGATTGCTTGAGCACACTTTCGATGCACACTGCGATATATTTTTCTCCATTGTAAACCGGTGTGACCACGCTCACCAGGGGTTGTGAATGTGATGTCATTTTTTGAACAAAAGTTATTAAATACCAAAATTGTAACTATTCACCCTGTTTTGTCATCCTGGAAGGATCTTGTTGGTTCTTTAACACTCTCTTGATCAGCCAATAGAGTCTAAACTCAAAAAAGATTCTTCCAGAATGACAGGCTGAATAGTTACCCACAATTTTAAATTAGCACCGTTTGATTTCTTAAATGGAATACAGCACTTTGGTTCGAAGGTGTTCCCCATTTGCCAAATCCTGGCGATTTTTGATCAGCCGTGCTGGTACACCGAAGGCGATGCCGCCAGTGGGGATATCCCGAGTAACCACTGCGCCTGCGCCAACTACCGCGCCCTTACCGATGCGAACTCCATCCAGAACGATAACGCCAAATCCGATCCAGACGTCGTCTTCCACCACGATCCCGCCTTTGGTTGTGAGCGGTTGCTTGCGGATAATTTCATCCGGGAGCATGCCGTGATCATAAGGATAAAATGCGCAATTTGGGGCAATTTCACAACGCTTTCCTATTTGAATGGACGCCTTGTACGCAGAAAATTGACAGCGTGGCTGAATATGCGTATTCGCTGCGATGATCACGCTTCCCCCCTGTCCGGTTTGAATGGTGATGTCGTTGTGCAGGTGCACGCCATCGCCAATTTCAACCGTCCCTCCCTTATTATCTTCATAAATCAGCACGCGGTCGTTGATCAAAACATTTTTACCGAGCCTCAATTTTCTATGATGCAAAGTGGCGCTGGGCGCAACGAACCCTTTCTCATTTAAACGCGCCAGTTGAGTACGTTCGTAGTAGGGCGCTGCAAACCAGGAGACCATACGAGTGGCGATTCGGCCAAACGAATTCAATCCTGCGAACTTCATCCAGAATCGAATCCACAAAGAGGTCAGCATCCTTATAATTCTTTGCACTTTTCACCTCCACTTTCTTATTAAATCTTTTGCCGGCTCTGGCAAGACGGCTGAAATTCGAGCGCGTGTGCGGCCATATAAACGCTTAAATCGCTTGTCTCGGGGGCGAGCCGAAAAGAATGTTTTATATAAAAAATAATCCATATTTTGTTCTCGAACAACTTGCCGGGGATGTGATAGCGGAAACGCCATGGCCGAAGCCGGCTGATCAAAATACTCCTGTTTTTTGCACCAGAACCGATGGGTGGCGTCTTCGTCAAATCCGTGATAGTGAATGAGATTGACGCCGGGTCGAATTCCCAGTCCATTTTGAGCCCACACAGAAAAGCTCCACTGGTGGTCCCAACCAATCTGGTTGCCAGTATCGAGAAAGTGGTGCTCGAATAGCCGGCTCATAAAATTCACCATTTTGGGATACCCAATTACCTCCCGCAGCCAGCCGGTGTTTTTGAGCGCCGGCCAGGTTTTGATATCAAAATCAAAATGACGCCAGGCGCGCGCCCAGGTGGCCCAGCCGTGTCCGCTCAACGCCCGGGAAAAATAGTAGCTGTATGGCATCTTTGTTCCAAAATACGCTTCAAACGGGCACCAGCCGGAAATGTGCATGACGCGTGGGTCGTCGCGATATCTTTCAAGCAGCTCCTCACAGAATGGAAAGAACGAAAGATGCGGCACACAGTCGTCCTCAAAAATAATTGCGCGATCCACTTGTTCAAACAGCCAGGAGAGGCCCGACGCCGGTCTCACACCCACACCGAGGTTGACATCCGAGTAATTTTTTATCACCTGGCACTCCCAGTCCACGCGTTCGATGACGGCGCGGGCAGCCGCACAATTGCCCTCATCTTCAGGGTGTCCTGGTCGCGGGCCATCCGCAATGACAAACAATTTTTGGGGCCGCACCCTGGCAACCTGCTTAAACACCATTTCCGTGCTTTTAGCTCGATTGAAAATGATCATGGCAATGGGCGTTTTCATTCAGAATTCCCGTCACTTTTGTTATTATTGTTATTCATTTCTCATTTTCAAAAATAATTAATTCAATAAATATTTATTATTTACCCAAACATCGCGGATCAACCTATCATAGATTTCCTCCGCAACCAACTTATGGCCGAGAGCTGTCAGATGACCGTTGACAGGGAAATGCGGCTGCTCCCCGATACTGTAAGATAATAAAAACCTATGAGTAAGGTCAATAAAGTCAACTTCTTTTTTAGCAGTAAATTCATGTAGTTTATTTCTTACTTTATTCTTGTCCAGGTAGCCCGTACCAGGGTATCTTTCCTGAAATAATTGCCAATACTTGTCGGATGTCGTCCACATCGCAGGAATCAGAACGACCCAGGGTGAGGCCGAATCTTTTTTAATCTCTTGTACCAGATTTTCAAGCGCCCATGTAGCGTGTTTCCAGGCTTGCTCAAATTCGTCACTCCAGGGTTCTTCATAAACGTAGGCTTCTACTGGAAATGGATTAATGATCTTCTCCTGCATTCGAGAAGTTACCTTTAAAAAAGAAGCAAACCGGTACAACGCGGAGTGGCTTCCTAAAAAATATCGCAAAGTGAACATAAAAGGTTTGTGAGTCGTCTCATCTTCAGGCGACCAATAAATGGGATTATCTGCAAATAAATCTACGTCCAAAATTTCTCCTTTGCCATCATAGATATAGCTCGGTCGCAAAAGCGGCGGTTCAAGCAATGGAGACGAATTTGTAATGTCGTTAGCATCTAGAATGAAAATGAAGACAATCTCAGGGTTATGTTTTCTAACGTGAAATTTGTACATTTGCAAATAATGCACAATCCCCAGTCCGGCAACGCCATAATTTTGAACTTGATTTATGCCCAAATCCCTCATTTGCGTTTCAAGCAGTTTAACAAAAGTAGCGCTTTCATCGACCTGAATGGCCTGTACAAACGAGTCACCAATAATCGCAATGACCCGATTACGATCATCACCGGTTAGAAAATCGTTGCTGGCTCGAAATCCTTCGCTATTAGTCACAAATTGAATTTCAAATTCTTTTGTGCGAAAATTAAATTGTGAATTGGGTCGATGTCGCTTGGCAACAAAGGGATCATAAACATACGGGTATGAGGGAGAGTATCCATAATAGGTTGTGGATATAGAAAAAATCCTGAGTAATACCTCGGCACTAACCATGCACATTAATGCAGTTAAAGTGATCAAAAGAATCCAAAAACAGACTTTTTTATGAACAGTCATTTTCTCTAACATTGTAATCAATCACTTTCGACACCACTTTTTTCTATAATTTTCAATTTCTTCGGGTGTGTAAAAATGCTGTGCGTATTTTGATCGGTACATCTGGTCAAGATAGGCCAATGGTAAGTTTACGTTTTTCAGAAATGATTTGTAAATCGCGTTGTAGGATTTCCGACTACCGATATTCTGAGCGCTCAAATTGAAATTCTCCATATCCAAAAATTCTTTAAATGCGGTTCGGGCACAATTGTTCAGATCCTCTAAACGTATCAGCAGCACATCAAAGCGCTCATCTTCGTAAATCTGGTATCCCTTTGATTTAGGAAACGCACTATCATAAATATCGAAATTCAACATCCCTTTAAATTCGCGATCAAAGTATTCCAGAGGGGTTTCATGATCGTACTTCGCTAAAAACAGCTCAAATAGTTTTTCAAAATTTTCGCCGGTCACAGTCAATTCAAAATCATAAAATGACTTGACCTTGAACTTTGTGCCGGAATTGAGATCCGTTACAATAAGATTTTCAAAAAAGGCTGAAATATTGCGCGCAACCGGTTCGCGCACCAGGGTCACGATTTTCCATTTCCGACCATCGAAGTTTCTGTCCAGTTGTTTTCTTAATATTTGGCTGAGCCAGTGGTGCTCAGGCGTGGCGGGCGGAAAATCACGAAACCTTTGGCGATATTTCCGTTCGTTGGTTTTGAGAAAATAGTCGGTTAAATAATGGATTTGACAGACTAATAAATCTCCGTCTGCAGCTTGCAATGATTTCTTGATGGTGGATGAGCCCACTTTTCCCATTTGATAAAGGATGACCGGCGGTTTCTCAATTCGACGACTTTGCAAACGTAAGCTGAATTTGTAAAAACTCTTCGCAGTGAAATAATTTTTACCCGCTAAATATTTCAGGCGATTGTAAATCAAATTTTGATCGATGTTTAGCAATTTGCGCATTTTCATTTTCACTCAGCAATTTAGATTAGCCCATTGAATATAACGCCCGGTTAATTCCATTCCGCGTTGAAAATTGAATGCCGGCCGGTATCCCAATCTGTTTTTCGCTTTGTCTATTTTCACCTGGGTTTTTGATCTGAACAGCTCAATTTCGGTGATCTCAGGTAAATAGATTTCCTTCTCTAATTTGCCATTCAGTTGATGCCGGTGGTTTTTATTAAGATACAGCGCGGCTTCGATGGACTGCCAGCGCTGCGGTGAGACGTGCTTTTTAACCATCTGCAGCAGGTTTCTGGTCGCGGGCAAAGTACAAAATCGGTTGATGACTTTGGGATGCCGGGCTAAATTCAGCAGTTGATGAATTGTACGCTGACTGCGTTTTTTGTCTTTGATCATTTTCATCAACTGCTCGGCGCTGAGTTCCACAGTTGCCTGAACATGGAGCGTTTTTTCAAATGCTTGATAGAAAGTTCGCCAGGAAATCGGCTGTTCGCCCGAAACCAAAAACGTTTCTCCAGCCATTTCCGGCTGTACGGCTGCCTGAATAATTGCCTCCACACAATCGTCCACATAAACGGCGTTGCAATAGCCTTCTCCGCCATTTACCAGCGGCACGCGCTGGTTTTTCAACTGCATGATAGGACGAATGGTCCACGGTTGGCAGTAAGGACCATACACAATCGTCGGCTGCAAAACCACCGCCGGCAATCGTTTATTTCGAGCGGCATCCAGAACGTACCGTTCGGCTGCGCGTTTAGCCAGAATGTACGGTTGATTTGTGGGCAGCCAGTTGGAGGTTTCAGTCAGCTCGCGATCTTTCATAGGGCCATACACTGCAAACGTACTGACGTGCACCAACCGCTGAACTCCATGCGCCAAAACCGCCTGGCACACATTTCGAGTGCCCTGAACCGCCAGCTTCATTTGCGGGGTCGGTTTCATAGCGGGGTCGTGGGCGCAGTGCAGAACGAAATCGCAACCCTGCACTGCCTCATCTACCACAGATGCATGCTGAATGTCGCCAAATTTCATTTCCAACGGAAAACGCGCAATACGAGCTGCATGGCCAAAATTTCGGACCAGTACCCGCACCTGCGCTTGGTGATCAAGGATCAGCTTTTCAATAAGACGGCCACCTATAAATCCTGTTCCCCCGGTAACCAGGACCCTTTTTCCCTGAAGTGTCATTCACGCGCCCCCATATAAGTGTCAACAGTTGTGGGATTCTCCACCCAGGGCAGATGAAGTGGCCGTCTTTTTGCATAACACCTTTCAATGACTGCAACCGCGCGCAGGCCGTCCCGCGCATTCACCGTTGGCTGCCGGCCATTTTGTATGGCTGCAATAAAATCCTGGTGCTCGGCAGCGATGAGCTCCTGAATTCTCTGTTTTTGACAATTCTGATGCGGCGAGGGGTTTACCCTTCCGCCAAATTCAAGCTGATTTTCGGACAAGCAAATTTGAAGGTCATTTTCCACCAGGGAGACCTCCAGCGTGGCGTTCTCACCACGGATTATGGCCGTGTTCCGCAGGTCGCGGGTGCGGCTGAGCTCGAGTATCCCCCTGGCGCCCGATTTCATTTTCAAACGCAGTTCGCATTCGGCCTCGACACCTCCGTAACTATCGTCAAAATATTCGATGGATGCGATCTCGCCAAACCACCACAAAATTTGATCCAGAGCGTGCACACCCAGGTCCATGAGCACCCCGCCACCGGTTTTTTCTTCGCTTAAAAATGCTGCCGAAGACACCGGCCAGGTATAAACGAAGCCGTCGCGAATATCAAATGAAAGAACCTTGCCGAGCATACCGCCCGCCACCACGCTTTTCACGAAACGGCCGGCGTAAGAAAACCGCCGCATCAAGCCTACCGCAAGCACCACTTCGCACGACTCTGCCGTCTTGATCAAGGCCTTGCACTCTGCAGTGGTCAACGCCAGGGGCTTCTCCACCAGCACGTGAACGCCTGCCTGCAGCAGGGTGCGACTCACAGGTGCGTGCAAATAATTTGGCAGCGCATTGATAACCGCATCCACCTCACTGCCGATGATGCGGCGGTAATCTGTGTACACATTCTTGATTTCAAACTGCCGGGCCAGTTGCCTGGCGCGCGCCTCATTCACATCGATCAAAGTGGAGACATAAAATTCTGATTGCTGAACTGCTACGGGTAAATGCAGCTTTTCCGTGATGGCACCGCAGCCGATGATGGCCAAATTTATTTTCTTATTCTTCATCACTTTTCAATGGTTTCCTGCTCAGCCGTAGCTTCACAAACCGGCCGCTTTTGATTTTCAAATGATATCTGAGTCAAATCTTCATCAGATTTTCCATTGCCCTTGTTCATCAAATGTCGGTACAAATTCAAATATCGTTTTGTTTGCAATTCAATGGTATATTCATTCAATACCATTTGCCGGCCTTGTTGGCCCAGGGATTCCCGCATTGAATTATCTTCCAGCAGCTCTTGGATACCACTGGCAAAGTCGTCTGAATTTTCAGCTTCGGCTAAATAGCCAGTCAGACCGGAGCGAACATGTTCGGACACACCCCCGACTCGAAATGAAACCACCGGCGTACCGCAAGCCTGACTTTCAATGGAAACCAACCCAAATATATCGCTTCTTGTGGGAAAGAGAAAGAGGTCGGCTGCTGAGTAGGCGATGGCTTTCATGCGATCGTGATAAACATAACCCAGATTCAAAACCGGCATATTCAAATCATGAAAATCCATCTCGCCTGCTTTTCCGAGGGAAAGCAGCACGGATTCTTTTTGCAGCGTAGCAGGGATACGTCGCAGTGCTTTCAAAAGCAGATCACCGCCTTTTCGTTTATCTTTAAAATTCTGTGCCACGAATAACAAAACTTTCTTTTTAGACGAAATGCCCAACATCTTTCGACATTGCACAGGATCTAAAGGCTGGAATTGCCGAACGTCCACACCATGCGGAATATAGTGAATCGGGTAGGGCGCCAACATGCTGGTGTGCGCTTGTTGAACCAGCCATTGACTCGGTACGACAAAACTCAGATTGGCTTTTTTATAAACCCTGCTTTTCAACTTCCATTCGATTTTGGTGCCGTCGCGCATGACCGCTGGCAATGAGTCGAGATGGGGACACTGGCCGCAGCCGGTTTGCCAGCGTGTGCACTCATAGGTGTAAGCACAGTGACCGGTAAAGGCCCACATATCGTGCAAGGTAAACACCGCTGGCTTTGTTTTTGTTAGAACTGGCAGCGCCAGATACGAGAGTGTGCCACTGTGTATACCCTGAAAATCGACGATATCCGCTTGCTTAAACACGTCCAAATCTTTTATCTTGAAAGAGCTCAGTTTGTAAATATCATTCAAACCCAGCCTGGAAGTCACTTTTCGCAGCCAGCTTTCCAAACGCGTGGTTGAAGGGAGAGTAGAAATGTACGGCGAAACGATGGTTTTCCACTGACACAGAATCCGTGCATCCACACCGGATTTTCTGAATTGAGTGTACAAACGGTGCATGGCTATACCGCCGCCGCCGCCGCTGTGTGAATCTCCCAGGTGAATTAGTAAGACTTTCATAATCACTTAAATTAATTTTGTTTCATTTGAAATAAACTGCTCAGTAATTAGTGTCTGAACGAAAACTCGAGAAATACGCGATTTAAAAACTTCTTCGCTAAGGCGTCCCCGCCGAGCCAAGCAGGAATTCACCCTCGGCCAGTAGGCCTTCGGGAAGATAGGGTCGTTTTCGTTCTCCCGACAACTCACCGACTTCCGTACATCATGTTTTCTGTGGTCGCCATCGTAGGATTCGTTACGAGTGCGATAATATAGACCTCTTCGAAGCAACTCCATGGAGGATTGAAGAGTCATTTACCAATTATTATCATTTACATAACCATATTTAAGCAAGAGGTCTCCAGCTTTTGTTTTGAAAAGCATCCGCTCATCATCCGTCATGGAAAGAATCCATTTACCACTTCCATCAAAAAGCGGCTGGTTTATCTGCCAGTTTCGAAAATCATTATGATGTTCACGAGCACGACTTGAGGGCTTTTCTATATTTTCACTATACCATCTTCTACTTTTATTGCCTAATTCTGACATTTCTGCTTCATAAGGTTCACCAAGGAATGCAAATATCTTACTAAGTGAATTATGAGTATGCTTAACTACACTCTCGTATTTAACTACCATCACTTTTTTATTTGACCAAAAACTTTCTCCAAACCTGTTCCATTTCAACCATTCATCAACTCCAAACTCAAAATCATTCACGCGATATTTTATGGAACAAGCGACATCACGACCATCCCGAAGCATTAATATAATTCTGGCATCAGGGTAATATCTCAAAATCTCATTAATTTTCTCAATATGATAAGGCGTTTTCTCTGCCCATCTTTGCTTTCCAGCCAAAATGGTCATTTTACTCCAATCACGGAAGATAAGTATTTTTTCCAGACTCGTTTTGTAGAATACCTTCGTTTCCATTGTAACCGCTATTATATTTTGGTGATTATCTAATATAGCTAACATTACGGAGGTGCCACTATGGGGGCACCCTACAACAAAAATGGGAGAAAATATTTTGGATTTTTCTTGTAGCGCATAAGGAAGTAAAAACAATTTCTGGATTTGAATATTAATTCCTTTTTGAGATACCATTGGTTCAAGAAAAAAGTCAACATATTTACTAATACTAAAAAGAAATCTCATAATAAGTTTCTTAATTTTCATAATAAAAGTGTCTATCGTCAAATTGAAATGTAGCATAACTCGTCGCAATCGTACTGATACATAAATTAATTATCCTGAATTATTCACCACTCCAAAATACAGAATAAAACAGATAATTGAAAAACAGTAAGTTAGTCGCCCATGAATAATATGCTATTCATTGTTTTTTTCTGTGTTATTTCGTTGATTATGAATTAATCAGGTTAAATAAATTAATCATTTCTTTTGATATTTGTTGGCGGTTCACTGCCTCTAATCGAACGTTGCTTTCACGTAGATGCTGCTTGGCGGTACCCAATATTTCAAAATATACCCCTGTTTGTACATATATTTTGAAATTTCCGAATCCAGCAGTTCCTGGATATTGGTCTTGAAATCTTCGATAGCCACCAACTCAGGACGATATTTAACCCAATTATTGGATTGCAAAACCTGCAGGATGTAGCCTTTTACATCGATGGAAAAAAAACTAATCTGTTGGCCGGCCGGTAGATACCTATCCAAAATCGATTCCAATCGCTGTGTTTGCACCTTTATTTTTTCAGGCTTTCTGCCCAGTTTTTTAGCAAAGATTTCCGCTTTCGTTTTGCTCAGGGTGTTGTAAACAAACGGCACGGCCCAAACAAAGAAATCACTTTCTTTTTCCTGGTTCGAAATGGCGACCTCCACATTGAAATCTCGTGGACGGGCTGCATCAAATATTTTTTTTGAGCCGGGCGCCGGCTCAATATTTATGCCGCGCCACCCTTGATTATAAAACCAGTAAGTATTGGAAAGTTTTTTGGGAGAATACGCTCCCACGTCCACATAAAATCCCTTTTCCATCTTTGTTACATCGCCAAAAGTTTGATACGCTTTGGCGCGGAAATAACTCTGAATACAAGCGTCTTCACCAAATTGACTGAAATATTGTTTCGCCATGGCGTCCAGCCCAAACAGACGATTTCTTACCAGAGACTGAATGTGTTTATTTGCTCCAGATAAAACTTTTTGTAACATTTCCTAAATTCGGTCCTCCGATTAAACAATAGTTGATGAATAGCTTTTGAAATACTATATTTTTATGATTCTATTTAGTGATTGACCGAAAATGAGCATCTTCATGCTGAGCAGAGTCGAAGCATGACATAAAAACAACAGCTTATCACCCTTCGTCGCAGTTTATCCTGAGCTTGTAGAAGGGCTCAGGGTGAAGAAATTTGGATTTTTCGGTCAATCACTATTTATGAACGAATTATCTCAGACAAGTCTTATTTTTTGAATTTCCCACTCAAGCAAAGGTGTGATCACCCCACCACGATCTAAATTCAGGGGAAAGCCCATGGAAGAGATTTCAAACGTCAGCACATGTTCGTGGTAACTCAGAAATCGTCCTCTGGGAGTCAAGGATCCTACGGAAACCAAGTAAGGTCCGGGGCGTAACAAGTTGCCATTCACAGTACAAATTGAAACATAACGACCGGGTTCTCGTTCGCGATGGCTCCAATCGGTGGTGTCCACATCCCAGGAGGTCCAGACGATTTCGCCGGCCATATTCGTCAGACGGCACAAAATGGCAAATCGCTTTGTGGATTCGTACACATCGTAAACAATTTCAACTTTAAATGGCTTGTTAAAATCCACCACGGTCTCCAACTCGCCACGGTAATTTATCAGGGTAGCGGATTTGATACGGGCTTTCAACTCGGAAAAGTTATTTGATTGGTTAATCCAGGTAGAACTGCTGGTTGAAACCGAGGTCAAATACTGCGCCACCACTTCCGCTGAAGGGCCGTTGCTTTTGATTTGACCATCATCGATCCAGAGAGCTCGGCTGCACAATTGCGAAACGGCGCCCATATTGTGACTCACAAACAGAACGGTTCGCCCTTCTTCCGCCACATCGCGCATTTTACCCAGACATTTTTTCTGAAAGGCGGAATCGCCCACCGCCAGCACTTCATCCACCAGCAGGATTTCCGGCTGCAGGTGGGCAGCCACGGCAAACGCCAGCCGCAGATACATGCCGCTGGAATAATGCTTGACCGGTGTGTCGATAAATCTTTCTACTTCCGAAAAAGCCACGATTTCATCAAATTTGCGCTCAATTTCTTCCCGTCGCATGCCAAGAATGGCACCATTCAAAAAAATATTCTCACGTCCAGTTAGCTCCGGATGAAAGCCGGTGCCTACTTCCAACAACGACCCAACCCGGCCGCAAATCCGCGCACGACCTGCACTGGGTTCCGTGATTCGAGAAAGTACCTTGAGCAAAGTGCTTTTACCGGCGCCATTGCGGCCAATGACGCCAAGTACTTCCCCGTGTTCGACTTTAAAGGACACGTCTTTCAGCGCCCAGATGATTTCGTCTAAATCGGCGGCACCAGTGGCTTGACCTTGCAGCAGTTTCTTGACTCGGCGAAACGGGGCTGCAAACGTATCCGTCAAAGTATCGCGTAGCGTGTGATAACTTTCTTGCTTCGTACCTATGCGGTACTGCTTGCTTAATTTTTCCACCTGAATTGCAATAGTGCTCATTTTATCTCCTCAAACCACATCGGCGAAGGTTTTTTCCATACGGCGAAAATACAGCGCTCCGCTCAGCAACAACCCGACAGCCACGAAACTGGAAACGATGATGATGGCTCCCGGTGCGGTGTCGGTTCCCAAAAGCGCCCAGCGGAATCCTTCCACCACCCCTGCCATAGGATTGATTCCGTACAAAGTTCGCCAGGGCTCGTGCAGCAAACTGCTGGGATAGGCGATGGGGGTGGCAAACAACCAGAACTGCGTTAAAAATGGCAGGGTGTAACGAACGTCGCGAAACTGCACGTTCATGGCCGACAACCACAATGCGGTACCAAGCGAGGTGACAAACGCTAATACCAGCAATAACGGCAGACAAATAATGTTCAGGGTCGGCATCAGCCCATAATAAAGCATCATTAAAAGCAAGACCAGGAACGCCAGCACAAAATCCACCACACCGGCCATCACCGAAGATACGGGAATTATCAATCGTGGAAAATACACTTTTTTGATCATATTCGCGCTGGCCACCAAACTGTTGGAAGCCATGTTGAGCCCGTTGGCAAAAAAGGTCCAGGGTACCAGAGCCGCAAAGGCAAATATGGGATAAGGTACGCCATCTGACGGAATTTTCGCAAATTTGCCAAAGAACAGACTGAAAACCACCATGGTAAAAAAGGGTTGTATGATGGCCCAGGCCGCCCCCAGCACGGTTTGCTTGTAACGCACTTTGATGTCGCGCCAGACCAAAAAATAGAAGAGCTCGCGATATTCAAACAATTCGTTGATCTTGAGAGAAACCCACCCTTTTGACGGTTGAATGATGATTTCCGGCAGTTCTGCAGACTCAATCAGCGGTTTAGGTAGCGGAGACGTTTTCTCAATTATGGACGGTGTTGGTTTCATTTTTCATTTTTTATTTTGAAATGAATATTTATCTAAACAAATGCCAATTTGTGTTCGCTGTAAAAAACTTCATTTTGTTCCTCACGCAATTTATCGCTGAGCCGGCCGGGCGGTAAAACCACATCTTCGTGAGTAATCGCTTGATCTTTGGCCACACTTCGAATTAAGCGACAGTTTTGTGATTGTCCCATAGGCAGAAGATTTTCTTCCTGGCAATTCTCGGCGTTCTCCAGCATACCATAACAGGTGAAGCCGCCAATGCCATCCAGAATTTCCCCGCTGTTTAAATCCCGTTTTGCCACAGTGATGACGTCGCACACGGGCCCGGCCACCGGAGCGATGGCCGCGTCGTGAAACAATGCCGCCCGGGCTGCGGTCATGGCCACCTCCAAATGGGGCAGATGATACGGTGTGTAAAAAATGTAGAACGGGCCGTCTCCCATTTTAAAATAATTCATGTAAGGTTTTTTCAAAGGATGATCGTTGTAACCGATGGCAAATACACCCGGACTGGGTTCGGCGCCCAGCACATAATCCACCAGGCCGCCGTTGAGCAGGTCCTCTTTTGGAAACAAATCCAGTGCTTCAGTGATATGAGCACAGCTTGGGCCGTACATGCCGCGCCGGCCAACTTTGAAGCCGGTAGCATTGGCCACCACCGCCATCTCCATGGAAATTTTGGTGCCATCGGCAAACGAGGTGGCCATCTGTGGTGTAAGATTGTGTTTGTCGGCAAAATCTCTCTGAGTTTCCGGAGTTCGATAATAATCTTGCAGACCCTTGATATTTCCAGCCAAAACCGGCTCGCAGCCGTAAGTGGTTTTCACAGAACGCAAAAGGTTCATGACCACGCCGGGTTGATCGCCGTCGGCATTGGTGATGACGACATGATTTTCATCCGCGTACTTTTTCAAAATCGGCCCCACAAGCGCATCCAGCTCGGCATTCATCAGCACGACGTGCTTGCGATTTTCAATGGCATTCATGACCACCTGCGCACTGAATTCCACGTCGCCGGTGGCTTCGATGATGACATCGATACTTTTTGCCTGGCACAACAAAAATGGATCGTTTGTTACCGCATACTGCCCGGCCGCAATGGATTCCTCGAGCTGCTCCACGGTTTCCACAAAATTCACGGAATCAGCCCCTGCCCGAAGGTAGGCGTGTTCTGCACTGGCCACGGTGCGATTCGAAATCGCCGCCAGTTTCATGCCCTTCACCGCGGTCAGAAACTGCAAAGCGATACCGCGGCCCATGTACCCTGCTCCGACTAATGCCACGTGTACATGATGTCCCGCCATTTCCCGTTTTTGTAAAGCCGAGTCAACGATTATCATTTAAAGTCTCCTTTTTTGGATTCCAAACGTGCACGGCTCGCGCCAGATCTGCCGGCGTACCGATGTCGATATATTTGGCATCGCGAAAGGTTACGGCTTCTATGCGCATGCCGTCCTCCAAGGCGGCTTGTATGACATCGCCAACATACCATTCATTGCTCAAATCCGCGTCGTGGTTCTTGTTTGTTTTTGACTCAACCATGCCAACCTCTTTGAGATAGGTGTGCAGAAATCGCGTGAACACTTGCGTCCAAACCGCAATGATCCAAGTGTATTTTAGGTGTGTCTGCATCGGTTTGATTTCGATGCGGCAAATCTGCCCATCAGGCGTCATCTCCACCATGTCCATTTTCTGGGGATGATCCGTCGGAAACAGACCCAACACGACCTCCGCATTTGAATCCGCCAGCTTTTTGAGTAACCGCACAAAAGCCTCCTCCGGTTGAAAAAGGATATCCGGAAAACCAAACAAGACCTGCGCATCTTTTACAAATTGGTAAGCCTGATCCAAAGTGAAAGGGGCGCCGAAAGGGCGGTTCATGATCAGATAGGCGAGATTCATGTCCAGTTCGTTGCCGTCACCAAAATATTCCGGGATGTCCCACTTGCCTTTGCGCAGAACGATATACGCATTCTTGACGCCTGCGAAACGCATCTTTTCCAGCAGGTAATGGCAAACCGTTTTGGGAATCTGTGCACCGGTTGCAGTTGAATTTTGAAATCCGATGGGAAACAGCTCCTTACTGCAAGGCAGCGGTGCAATGCGCTTTGCCGTGCCAGCTGCGGGTATCAAACCGATTATCTTCACTCATGAATCCTTTCGAATTGGGCGTCAACTTGCAAATCATGTCCAGAGTCACTAAAATCCGGCCAGCTCCGATCCTTTTCGGAGAGAATGACCTCTTTGGTCACTGGCCACTGGATTTTAAAACCGAGGTCATCCCACCGGATGCCGCGCTCAAACTCGGGCGCATAAAATTGCGACACCTGATAAAAAACTTCGGTTTCGTCTTGCAGTGTTTGGTAACCGTGGGCAAATCCCTCTGGCATAAACAGCATCTTCTGATTATTTGCCGAAAGCTCCACACCCAGCCAATGTTTGTATGTGTCAGAGTCTGGCCGTAGGTCGATGACCACATCGAAGATGGCGCCGCGAATACAGCGAATCAACTTCGCTTCTTCACCTGGCGCAATTTGATAATGCAAACCGCGTAAAGTACCCCGCTTTTTACTGTAGCCAAGATTGACCTGAACCGGTTGAAATGGGATGCCCATTTGTACAAACTCATTTGCACACCAGGCCCGGGCGAAATACCCACGTGCGTCCTCAATTTTTTGCGGCTCTATGATGAAAACGCCAGGCAAATTTGTTTCTGTAAATTTCACAAGCCAATGCCCTCATAACGCGCCACGCCGTGTTTATCCAGCATACGACGACCATCGATGAATAAGGGTTGCGACTGCATTCCTTGCAGCAACTGCGGAAGCCGTTCAAACTCCGGCTGGCGAGTCAACAGCAAAATAGCTTGCACATTTTGAATGGCTTGTTCCATATCATCAAAGTAACGAATTTGATGATTGCCAAAGAATTTGTGCGCCGCCGAAATCGCCACCGGATCATACGCTTTGATCTTGACTTGCTGAGCAAGTAGATCCTCGATGATCGGAATCGCCGGCGATTCTCGCATGTCATCTGTACCGGCTTTGAAAGCCAGTCCCAGTACAACCACTTGCAGTCCTTTGAGGTTGGGGAAATGTTTTTTTAAACGGCTCAGCACTTGTTGGGGTTGGTGTGCATTTACCTGCAGCACGGCCTCCAACAGCGGCATGGACTGGCCCAATTTTCTACCCTGTGCAGCCAAGGATTTCACATCTTTTGGAAAGCAGCTTCCCCCGAAACCGCAGCCGGCCTCCAGATAAGTGAGGATGTCCGGCCGTATGCGTTCACCGTTAGCTAATATAGGACTCAATCTTTTGTCGAGATGGACGCCCCGCATAACTTCCACCACGTCGATGTTTCCTAATGTAGCGCACAAATTGGCAATTTCATTGGAGAAGGAAATCATGGTGGCCAGTAGAGAATTGGAGGTGTACTTGATCATTTCTGCGGTTTGATTGTTGGTCTCAATTTTGGGAACGCCTTCGAAACCCACATAAAGCTCCTGCATTTTTTTTCGGCTTTTTTCATCCAGCCCGCCAATTACGATGCGATCCGGAGCCATAAAATCGGCCACAGCGTGGCCTTCCCGTAAAAATTCAGGGTTCATGCCGACGCCAAAATCCGGCCCGGCTTTCTTGCCGGAATATTGCTCTAAAATGGGTATGACGGTTTTATCGGTGGTGCCGGGTATGACCGTGCTTTTCACCACCACCAAATGATATTGGTTTTTCTGGAGCAGCGCGGCCCCGATCTGAGCGGACACATTTTCGATAAACGTCAAATCGATGGTATCTCCGTTGAACGGAGTACCCACCGCCACCACAGAAAGCTCGGTGTTGAGTACCGCTTCGCGCAGATCGGTGGTAGCACGCAATTTTTGATTGACGTTCTTCTGCAGCAGCTCAGACAGACCGTTTTCAAAAATCGGCGGTATGGCGCGGTTAATTTTATTGACTTTCTCGGCATCCAAATCTACGCACACCACCTGATGACCTTTTTCCGCTAAACACACCCCGGTCACCAGACCAACGTATCCCGTTCCGATTATGGACACTTGCATTAGTTCATCACTCCTTGCCGGTTGTCATGGTACCAGATCAGCGCGCGCTGTAATCCCTCATCCAGCGCAATTTTGGGATGGTAATTGAGCTCTTTTCTGGCCTTGGTGATCATGGGACAACGGCGGTTCGGATTGTCCACCAGATAATCTTTATCCGTGCTTTTACACTGAACCACGGTCCCCTGATACCCGAAGTGCTCCCGGGCAATTTGCACCATGCAACTGGCTAACTGTGCAATGGAAATTTCGGGTTTTTCAACCCCAATGTTATAAGGTTCCCCTGAACGACCTCTAACTAATATTTTGAAATAACCGACGACGGCGTCGGTTACGTAGCAAAATGTTCGAGTGGGTGCGCCATTCGAATGCATGACTAAATCCCGACCAGCGAAAATATCCTGGGCAAAATCGGGAATGACTCTTTTATCTGCGATTTTCAAACCGGGTCCATAATTGTTAAATGGCCGGGCGATTTTAATCGGCAGAGCGTATTTTCTGGCAAAATTCACACAAAGGGTTTCCCCAAAGCGTTTGGCTTCGTCATAACAGGCTCTTGGTCCGGTGCAGGACACATTGCCGCGATAGTTTTCCGGCGTGGGAATGTTTTCCGGTGTGGGATCACCGTAAATTTCACTGGTAGAAAAAAACAAAAACCCGGCCACGGGTTGCCACCGCCTTTGTTGCTGCATGCAATAATCCAGAAGTGAACGCAGCCCCGCCACGTTGGCGTCCATGGTTTCGATGGGATATTGACGGTAAAACGTCGGAGAAGCGATGGATGCAGCGTGAATGATATAATCAAAATCGTCTATCGGTGCTGGCAGCGGCGCGGTTATGTCGTGTTTGATGAAAACTAAATTCGCATCCGACTGCAACTCTTGCAGCCAACCCGGTACGCCCAGCATGAAGTTATCAAACACGGTAACGGCAATTGGCCGATCACTCGTATGGTGCTTATTCCAGAAAAGCAAGCTCTGTACCAGGTAGTAACCGAGGAAACCGCCGCCGCCGGTGATGAGCACGCTTTTGCCGGACATCTGACCGAGTTCTTCCACGGCCTGTTCGCAAATGAATTCCAAATCTTCTAAAACAATGTCTTTGGCTGATTTCATGGTCTTCCTGCTAAATTGGTATCCATCCGAAAACGCGCCTTTTGCAATTTTCGGCCAGACCCTAATTACCAAACTTTCCAGGGCGGTTCGCCGCATTGCCAGAGCTCTTCGAGGACGTTTTTGTCGCGCAGCGTGTCCATGGGCTGCCAGAAACCTTTGTGTTTGTAAGCCGATAATTTGTGGTCTCTGGCTAGATTCTCCAGCGGTTCTTTTTCCCATACCGTTGAATCGTTGTCGATGTAATCAAACACCTCCGGTTCCAGCACAAAAAAGCCGCCGTTTACCCAGGCGCCGTCTCCGTGTGGTTTTTCGCGAAATGAATCCACTTTGAACTCGTCCGAGCCCAGCTTAAACGCCCCGAACCTTCCTGGTGGCTGTACAGCGGTCATAGTGGCAGAAGCTCCTTGCTGTTGATGGAATTCCACCAGCCTTTGAATATTCACATTCGCCACGCCGTCACCGTACGTCATACAAAACGGTTCGTTGTCCAAGTACTGGCGGATTCTTTTCATACGGCCACCGGTCATGGTGCTGATACCCGTGTCGATGAGCGCCACCTTCCACGGTTCTGCGCCATTTTGCAGGATTTCCTGCGTGTTGTTCTTGACGTCAAATCGGATGTCGGCCCGGTACAAAAAATAGTGGGCGAAATATTCCTTGATCATATACCCTTTGTAGCCGCAACATATAATAAAGTCATTGATGCCAAAGGCAGAGTATATTTTCATGACATGCCAGAGGATGGGCTGGCCGCCGATTTCCACCATGGGCTTGGGGCGAATCGTGCTCTCTTCGCTAATGCGAGTGCCATAACCACCGGCAAGTATGACTGCTTTCATGGATTTATTCCTTTTTATATGGATGATGCTTAATTTCTCAATGGATTGCCCGTCCGTCAGAATTCATTTCGCAATGATTCTAATAACAGTCTGTACATTAATAGTTCGAGTTGATTTGAGCAGTTGAAATTTCACAGTGAAGAACGATTCAGAGGTAGTACAAATGCTGAGCAAGTTATCTTTGCGCAGACCGTTTGTCATGATTACGCTGCTTGGATGTGTTTTTTCTCCTGACTAACCGGCACGATTTCATGTTCACTGATTTCAATTCGCAAGCCCTGGCGGATCTGTTCAATCCCCACCAGCAGTTTTTTTTGACCGCGTTTTTCAATCAACTGTCCACGGACGCCGGCCAACGGGCCATACTTGATTTCGACTTTCTGGCCAATGGCAAAACAATACGGGCTGATTTCGAATTTAACTTCACTCCGAAGCAAACGCCTCACCGCCGCCATTTCCTCATCTGGAATGGGAGACGGCCGGCCGTCGAATGTCACCATTCGCACCACACCCTGTGTTTGCAAAGCAAAGATACGCTGTCTAAAAGGGATTCTCACGAACACATAGCAGCTAAACAACGGCTCTTCAATGATTTTCCATCGATCACTCCATCTCTTTCGAACCTTGCGTAAAGGGAGAAAACTCTCCATTCCTTTTTCTTTAAGCAGCGAATCCACCTTTTTTTCAAACCGTGGTCGGGTGTAGAGTGCATACCATTGCCAATTCACATTGCTATTGATTTTTAAATTTTTGTCCATGATTTGAGAATCAGTTTAGTTCTTTCCGATACAGCTCCGCCACGTGAGTCCCAAGCTCCTTCTTTCTTGGCGCTGGGGTTCACTTGGCTGTAATTGAAATGTTTTAAAAGCAGTGCGCGGAGTCAATGAATTGTAACATCAAATTATCTTTCATTTAATTTGAACCGGTCTTTTGCCGGATCAAATCTAATTATTGTCTGACCGAAATTCGAGAAATGCGCGTTTTAAAATCTTCTTCACGAATGTTTCCACCCGAACCAAGCAGGAATTCACTCCTCGGCCAGGAGGTCTTCGTCAAAAGAGGGTCGTTGTCGGTCAGACGCTAATTAGTCCATCCGTAAAGAGCCTTTTTTTGTCATTCCCGCATCTTTAAGCGGGAATCCA
>JBHHXN010000077.1:0-23397 GCA_046757025.1 bacterium | reverse complement strand
CACCAGTTGGATAAGTTATTATACACAATCCATTCTGGAAAATCAATAAAAAAATGTATTTTTCATTCTTCAGTTTTCGTGTATCAACCGTTTGTTGGGCTGTCATGAAAAGCATAGCGCGGCAAATTCGCGGTCACGTGGCTGGCAGGAAAAGAAATCTTTTGGGATAGTCCTGTGAATTTACTGCGGGTGAAAGGCCTTTTAAGTCCAACTTTGTTTTCTGGATTTGAAAAGTAAATCGTGTGGAATGTAAAAAATCAGGAATGAAATCGCACTTTAATTGGTTATGGAAAGTAGGATGTAACAGGACGGTCATAAAATGCAAAAATTATTCAAACTTTCTGCCGCGCTTTTGCTCATCAATTGGACGATGAATCTACCCACGGTTTCTGCGTTTTCGGAGGGTGGAGGGAAAAAGGTTCCGTCCAACAGCGTGAAGAGCGATCTTCGTGCAAAAGCCTCCAGTGACGTCCGTGGTTCGGCTTCATCCGATTCGGCCACATCCGATTTACAGGAAAGCAGCTTGAGCTACTTGTTATTTGACGTCGAGCAGGTGGCGTCATTCAGCCTGAAACCGAAACCACAGCTCACAGCGCCGGATTCAAAATTATTCAAATACAATACTTCGCCCAGTAATCCCGATCATCATTGTTATGAAATTAAAAAATCGTTGACTCAAAATTACCAATTTATCTTTAATTTTTTATCATCGCAAAAGTATCAGTCCGCAGACGGGCATTAGATATTCGTTTCCATGTTTTTCATGGTAACCTCCTCAAAGGCTCGGATTCATTTCCGAGCCTTTTTTATTTGGTAAAAAGTCGTTGACAATTTAGTTTAACATTTTTATACTGCATTGGTTGAAATTGAAACGCCATCAAAAACATTAGCTCCAATGCCAGTAAAATTCAGTTCAAGTCGCCCAATATTCAACTTCAACAAATTTAAAGGGGGCTCACAGCCAGAATCGCTGGAAATCCTCATCGATGAGCGGGATCTCCAAATTCAGCTTTTTAAACACACGGCTGAAAATCGGTTTCTGGGCATCTTCGACAAGCAGGAGCTGTTCACCCTGTTTCAAAAATATCAAGTCTGGCAAAAATTAGCCGGACAAGGATTTCACGATATCGAGCTGCAAATCGATCTCACAAGCCCACCTCGCCACCAAGTGCGTTTGTTAGCGAGAGAAAAGGCACAGGTCAATTTGCTGGTGGAATTGGTGGTGTACAAGAGCAGCTTACCTTCAAAATATTTGCAGGGTTCAATAAATAAATCACCTGAGCGAAAATTGTTATTCATAGAATGGCTCTTACTGCAAAATCCCACTAAATCTTTTACAGTAAACGAAAAGCGGCTGCCAGGTCAGCATTTTTCAGGGCTGGGTTTGGCCAGAACCATGATGCAAGTGCTCTGTTATTTATGCGAAAAAGGCCATTTAGACGGTCTGATGGCGGTCCCCGGACATTATCATAACGCCGTGATTTTTTCAAAGGCTTTTCAATATTTAGATCCCGCCAGTCAGGGCCGGTTGGCCGCGCTGCAGAGAGATTTGCACGGTTATCCTTTAACCATGGCTTCCTGGGCGGTGGAATTGAACTGTATTAAAGACCTGCGCAAAAAGGAATATTTTAACTGGTTCATCGATTGGCAAGTGCTGGCAATCGAGGAAAGTCTCAAACAGTATTTTGAAGCGCCGTTTTATCGGCGGCAATTTGAAAGGGCCTTTGCTGAAAATCGTTTTCAGCTGGATGATCTAAAATTTCATTCTCAAAAGCCCCGCATATCAGAATTAGCCGAAGTGATCATTTGAATGAAAGGAACAGCCTTTGATGAAAATGGGTTTTGTGGGTCTGGGCATCATGGGGAAATCCATGTCCAGCAATTTGCTTAAAGCCGGCTTTGATTTGACCGTGTGGAATCGCACGCCGGAAAAGACGAAACCGCTGCGAGAATTGGGTGCGAAAGTTGCCGATTCTTTGCCGGCGTTGGCGCAAGTCACTGAGATAGTCATCACCATGGTCAACGATACGCCGGACGTGGAAGAGGTTGTTTGTGGTGAACACGGTTTGCTGCACGCACTCAGCCCCGGTAAAATCGTCATCGATATGAGCACCATCAGTCCGGAGGCCACCGAGGAAATCGCCCAAAAGTTAGCGAGCCGCGGGTGTGAAATGTTGGACGCCCCGGTTTCGGGCGGGGACGCCGGCGCGCGTCAGGGCACGCTCACCATCATGGTTGGCGGCAAAAAAGCGGTATTCGAAAAATGTCGGCCTGTCTTTGAAACCATGGGGAAGAACATCACCCTGTGCGGCGGACACGGAGCTGGCCAGCGGATGAAAATGATCAATCAGATTTTTTGCGGATTGCACGCGGTGGCTTTGTCAGAAGCTTTTGTGCTGGCAGAAAAAGTGGGTCTGGAGCCGGAGTTGGTGCATTGGGTGGTTGCAAGCGGCGCCGCAGGTTCCTGGGCGCTGGACAACTACGGGCCGCGGCTGCTGCAAAACGATTTGCGTCCTGGTTTTAAGCTCGGCATGCAGCAAAAAGACTTACGCATTGCGTTTCACACCGCGCAACAATTTTCTGAAGATTTCAAAGGAATTGAGTTGGCTTTTCAATTATTTACAAAAGCTAAAGAACAGGGATTGGGTGAGCTCGGTTCGCATGGTTTGATTCAGCTCTACAGGCATAAGAAAGAGCAACAGAGTGGTTGAAGGAATTGAGAAACATGTCTAACAAATCTCGCAAGGAACGTCTCATCGTAGTGGGAGGTAACGCCGCCGGCATGAGCGCGGCCAGCAAAGCCAAACGTCTCCATCCGCAATTAGAAGTGATCGCTCTGGAACGTACGCCGCATGTTTCGTACAGCGCTTGCGGGATTCCGTACTACATTTCAGATTTGGTGCGCGAGCCTGCGGAATTGATAGCCATCACCCCGCGACAGTTCGAGGAGCAGCGCGGCATTCAGATGCTGACTCTGCACGAGGTCCTTGCCGTGAATCCCGTGCAGCGAACGGTGATCGCCCGAAGCCTGGAATCGCTGTATGAAAAATGTTTTGAATACGACCGGCTGGTACTCTCCACCGGCGGTTTGCCTGCCAAACCCAACATCGCGGGCGTGGATTTGAAAAACGTGTTCACCGTTCAGACCTTGCAGGATGGCATCCGCATAAAATCTTTCGTGGATGAAAAACGCCCCGAGCGGGCAGTCATTATCGGCGGCGGTTACATCGCCATGGAAATGGCGGAAGCCTTTAGTAAACGTTTCCTGGGAGTTACAATCATCGAAAAAGAAGCTCAAATTTTGCCGGGTTTCGACGAACGACTTACAGCGCAGGTGGTAGCTGAATTGCAAGCGCACGACGTGAGAATTTTGACTTCAAAAAATGTGGAAGAATTCGTCGGTGATGAAACCGGTGACGTGCGAGCCGTTACGGTAACCGGCCTCGACGCGCCTGTCCCGGCAGATCTGGTCTTGTCCTGCATGGGTCTGCTGCCAAACACGGCACTGGCTGAATCGGCCGGTGTGCGTCTGGGAAATACCGGCGCCATTGCGGTGGACTGGAAAATGCAAACCAACGTTGCCAACATTTATGCGGCTGGCGATTGCGCCGAAGTCAAAAATCTGGTGACAGGCAAACCGGACTATATTCCCCTGGGCTCCACAGCGAACAAACAGGGGAGAGTGGCGGGTGAGAATATCGGCGGCGGATTCGGCGCGTTTAAAGGCGTGGTGGGCACGTCGGTTTTCAAAGTATTCAGCCTGGAGGTGGCCCGCACCGGACTGGATTTACAAACAGCTCGGCAGTTTGGTTTCAATCCAGCGGCCGTGGTTATCACAGCTCCTGCAAAGGCGGCCTATTTCGCAGGTGCCCGAGAAATTACCATTTCAGTGATTTTCGACCATAGCAACGCGCGCTTGCTGGGCGCGCAAATGGTCGGCAAAGAGGGTGTGAGCAAGCGCATCGATGTGTTTGCCACGGCGCTGTGCAATAAAATGACGCTGCATGAAATGGCTTATCTGGATTTGAGTTACGCGCCACCGTTTGCGCCGGTATGGGACCCGGTACTGGTCGCGGTGCAGGCCGCCCGTAAGAAACTGTGAATTTATTTGACTGTTTAACCTTCAAATGTTAAATTTCAAATTGGATTTCGAATGATCATTATTAGTGCGAGATGAATTGATGTTTTACGAGGAGAATTCAGCAGAATGAAGAAAACCATGAAAGCGCTGGTGAAAGCTCATGACCGGCCGGGGCTTTGGATGCAGGATGTGCCGATTCCTGAAATGGGGATGGACGACGTGTTGATTCAAGTGTGTAAGACTTCCGTTTGCGGGACCGATGTGCACATCTGGAATTGGGACGCCTGGGCGCAAGCCACCATTCCGGTGCCCATGACCGTGGGACATGAATTCGTGGGGAAAGTGGCCGCTATGGGCAGCAATGTGCATGACCTACAGGTTGGGGACGTGGTGGCTGGCGAGGGGCACATCGTTTGTGGCAAATGCCGGAATTGTCTGGCTGGCCGTCGCCATCTCTGTAACGCCACGCAGGGCATCGGCGTGAACCGGCCCGGCGCGTTTGCCGAGTATCTGTGCATCCCCGTCGCCAACATCTGGCGCGCGGACCCTTCCATCCCCATGGATTTGCTGAGTATTTTCGATCCGTTTGGCAACGCCACTCACACCACCCTCACTTTCAAAGTTCTGGGAGAAGACGTGCTGATCACCGGCGCCGGCCCAATTGGTTTGATGGCAACGGCCATTGCGCGGCACGCCGGCGCCCGTTACATCGTCACCACCGATTTGAATCCCTACCGGCTGCAGCTCGCCCAAAAAATGGGCGCCACGATGGCGTTGGATGTGCGGGAGAAAAGTCTGCAGCAGGTTCAAAAAGAGCTCGGAATGAAAGAGGGCTTTGATGTTGGGTTAGAGATGTCGGGCAGCGAGGCCGCGTTCAAGGATATGATCGCCAACATGTGCCACGGCGGCAAAATCGCCATGCTGGGCATTCCCAGCGGCGATTTGGTGATCGATTGGAACACGGTGATTTTTAATATGCTGACCATCAAAGGCATCTACGGCCGCGAAATGTACGAAACCTGGTATCTTATGCAGTCCATGATTCAGACCGGCCTCGACATCTCGCCTGTGATTACACACAAATTCCATTTTACAGAATACGAGCTGGCGTTTGAGGTGATGCGGTCCGGGAACTCTGGGAAGGTTATTTTGGACTGGGCGATTGAATAAATAAACCGGGTTCATGAGTGATAATTTTATTATTCAACTGACGGAGGTGGCCTGTAAATTTGCAGTGAAAATTTCATGTAAACTTTCCAGATTTAATTATTGATTGACCGAAAACTCCCTATTTTGTCATTCTGAGGAGCGCAGCGACGAAGAATCTCATGCAACCTGATTTGCTAAAATGCATAAGTGATGAATTCGTGCATAGGGTTCTTTCTCTGAACAAATAGACTCTGCTGGGAAAGTTTCTTTGGTTGCGGGCTCCCTCAGAATGACCATTTTCGGTCAGACACTAATTATTAACTCAAGTTTCACAGTTATGTAATCAATTGTTTCTAATATTTTATTCTTAACCTGAATTCACATAATTCGTTATCATTACTAAAGTTACAAGAATTCCAAAATGTTAGAATGCAGCCATTTATTTAAAAAGTCTTTTTAAATCGACTTTTCGATTTACTAGTAGAAAGGGTCTTTGTTACAGACCGCAGGATTATCAAATAACAACTCAATTACTCTGGTTTTGGAATATTAATGTAATATCTATAATATTAATTACTTAAATACGAATTCATCAGCTTGAACTTATTTGTTTTTGTTTAAATTATCTAAGTGCGAAACATGAGTTATTAACAGCGAAATTAAAATATTCCTTACATAGCGGAGGATTCAATATGGCTGATTTGAGTTTCTTAGATTCTGAAATTAAAAATCTCCAGGAACAGGGATTATTCATCAACATTCGTACCATTGACACTGCACAAGGCGCCTGGATCGAAGTGGATGGCCACAAAGTACTGAACATGTGCGCGAATAACTATCTGGGATTTGCGGACCATCCCGAATTAAAAAAAGCCGCTCAGGAAGCCATTGAAAAGTATGGCGTGGGGCCGGCCGCTGTTCGCACTATCGCCGGCACCATGACTTTGCACAACGAACTGGAGGAAAAGTTAGCTAAATTTAAAGACGTGGAAGCGGCCATTTCATTTCAATCAGGTTTCAACGCAAATCTGGCGACTATCCCAACCTTGATGGGGCCGGAGGACATCATCTTTTCGGATGAGCTCAATCATGCCAGCATCATCGATGGCTGCCGGCTGACCAAAGCCAAAGTGGTGCGCTACAAGCACTGCGATGCGGCCTCTCTGGAGGAATACTTAAAAAGCGAAGTCGCGGCCCGACGCAAATTGGTCATTACCGACGGCGTGTTCAGCATGGATGGCGATATCGCGCCGGTGCCGGATATCGTGGAAGTCGCTGAGAAATTCGGCGCCATGGTGATGGTGGACGATGCCCATGGCGAGGGAGTACTGGGCAACGCCGGCCGCGGTATCTCCGACCATTTTGGCTTGCACGGCAAAGTGGACATCGAAGTGGGAACCCTGTCCAAAGCCTTTGGCGTGGTGGGCGGCTACGTCGCCGGCAAAAAGAAAATCGTGGATTACCTGCGCCAGCGCGCCCGGCCATTTCTTTTTTCCAGCGCGGTTACGCCCGCCGATGTCGCTGCCTGCATCAAGGCCGTGGATATTCTCACCCAATCCGGCGACTTGGTGGAACAGTTGTGGAACAACACCCGATACTTCAAATCGCAGCTAGAAGAATTGGGATTCGATCTCGGCCTGAGCACCACGCCCATCACCCCGGTGATGATTGGCGACGCCAAAATGGCACAGGATTTCAGCAAAGCGCTATTCGAAAACGGTATCTTTGGCATGGCCATCAGTTTTCCCACCGTGGCCAAAGGCAAAGACCGCATCCGCATCATGAATTCTGCCACGCATTCAAAAGATGATCTGGATTTTGCGGTGGGCGTATTTGAAAAAGTGGGTAAACAGTTAGAGTTAATTTGATGAAAAAAGAAGCGTATTCACTGGATAACTTTATTTAACAGATAACAGGAACACAGCCAATATGAAAGCGACGATTAAGCAAATTCAGGGCAGTGCCTTTGTCGCCAGATCAGACTCCAATCATTGGGTTATTTTGGACACCTCGCAGAAGGACGGCGGCGCGGGCGCCGCCAGCGGTCCCATGGAGATGGTACTCATGGCGCTCGGAAGCTGCTCCGGCATCGACGTATGGCTCATGCTCAAGAAAATGCGCGCCCAGGTCACGGACTTTCAAATCAACCTGGAAGCTGAAAGGGCAGAGGAGCATCCGCGCGTGTTTACGAAAGTCAGTTTGGAATATCTTTTCAAAGGCGAAAATCTCAAACCGAAGAATGTGGAACGCGCCATTCAACTCTCCATGGACAAATACTGTTCGGTGGCCGGCATGGTGGGGAAAACTGCGGATATCGTGACGTCGTATAAGATAGGTTGAGGGAAAATGCTTTATTAAAAAAGAGGGTAAAAGACGAGATGCAGTCGTTTGAGTTTAACAAAGCATTCCTGAAATTTTAATGGTAGAATGCAAATAGGTAGCGCTCAACTGAATACGCATGTAATTCACTATTTTAAGTGGCTTTGGCAAAATTCCCGCATGCGCTTTTCAATCCTGTCCAGTTCTGCTGTACTTAACTCTTTCTGATAAATCCACCGAAAAATAGCCATTTTTAGATCGACGCCCGTCAGGGATGGATTTTTTCTCTTGACCGCAATTTCAGCAAATTTTTTTGCGGTGGCAAACATGTTGCTGGTCTTTTTCATTTTCTCTTCGGCCGACATGGCTCGAAATCTTTTAACCAGCATTTCCCGAATTTCGGGAGTTGTATCGCTCATAACAGATCTTTTAGGTCCTTTTCAATTTTAAGGTTTTGACTCCATCCCAGTAAATATTCAGTATCTAATTCCTCGCGGTGATTTTCAATGACGCTTTTTACATCCATTAGCTGTTGTTCTGAGAGAGTTTCCTTGCGCCAGAGAAGTTTTTGAAGAATCAAATCTTCTTTCGAAATGAAATAAACTTCCTTGTTTTCTATGATTGATTTGGTTCGATTTTGAAAGCATTGTTTGGAGAAAGAATCAGATTTGCATAAAATAAAATCGCATTTGATGCTTTTTTCAAAATGAATTATGTTAAAAAATCCTATTTTATCAAAGGCATCCTGCATTTGCTGCTCCGAGATATAAAAATCTTGTTTAAAAAGGGTTACTATTTTTTCTCTTTGTGTTGGATGCAATTCAATTACAATATCGATGTCGTTGGTGAATCTCGGTTCAGCGTACAGATTTCTTGCCATGGAGCCGCTGACATAATATGGTATCTGGATTGTATCTAATTTTGAAACAATTTCAAGTAGAATTTTTAGAATGTCATCCAAAACAACACCTTATATTTTGGATAGATCAATAAATGGCAACATTTATAGTAGAACCTGAGTTGAGTGATTTAAGCTTGACTATACACACAAGTGAATTGATTCGTTCGCGATTGTGTGAAAAAACCTAATGCAGCGAAAAGCCGCAAACCGAAAAGCGAAATTCGCAAAAAGGAATTCCAGAGTTGGCTTGTCTATTTCAAAATCTATAGACGACGAATTTCGGTTTCCGGTTTTCGATTTTTATTTTTCTTGGCAAAAAAATGCAAAAGTTCAGTGTTAATACTATAAATCCTCGATTTTGTCATTCCGTAGGAATCTTTTTATTTTGGACGTAAAATAATGTTTATTTAAAAGATACATCCAGAATGACATCCAGGGAAAACGAAGTTGAAAAGGGTTGCACGGGTACTATTCACACAGACTCTTCAGCGTGTTCCTCCCCCCTCACCCCTGCAAGCTAAAGCTTGGACACCGAAATTTCCACCAATGAAGAATCGCTCAGTTTAGGTATAAATAAATACCATCGTCTTTTTCGTATTTTACAAAATATTTGGAGTTTAATCAATTAAAAAATGGATGGGCTGATAGCAGGTTTCGATGGAATCGTACTAATGATGATTCGTATTGAAATCAAGACAAGATCAACCAGAAAGTGTTTTTGATTTCAGCAGGGGAAAATAATTCGCTTATTCTTCCAGCGTCCGCACTTCGATAGTCGTCAGGCGCAAGCGATACGACAATTCTCTGGCCATGCCCAGGAGCATTTTTGAAGCCAACAAAGACTCGTGGGTAACGAGATGGCGAAAATCATCGACGGTCATGTACAGAAGCTCGGTATCGCAGTCAGCCCGGACTGATGCTGAACGCGGCTGCTCTTCCAAAATCGCCATGTCGCCAAAAAACACTCCCTCACCGAAGGTTGCCAGCCGGCGGGCGCGACCGTTCTCAGATATATTTGCCAGCACACTGACTCCGCCTGAGAGAATGAAATAAATTTTATCGCCCGGATCGCCTTCTTTAAAAACCAGCTCCGACTTTTTATATTTCATGGGGTGCATGTGTTTCTTGACAATTTTCAATTGTTCACGAGTCAATTCTTTGAATACATTCAGGCTTTTTACGGTCAATCTTTCTTTGGGGATGTTGGCGGCATCCAGCTCTCTTTGAATGAGCGCATCTTCTGCCCATTCCTGCGCCTGGTCGGTGTCGGGAAAAATGAATTCTGTTCCGATGGCCTCGATGACGCTGACGTCCCGCATGAGACGCACCATGCGCTCTTTGTCTTCATTGCCTGGCATGTCCAGGTAACTGATGAGCAAATGGTTGCCCTTTTCCTTTACCCTTTCGACGATTTGTTTTAGAAGCTGCGCACCGGTCAAATCGATGGTGTGCACGCGTTTGAAATCGAGAATGATGCTGAAACTGTCCAGCTCCTTTTCTAATTCAGCCAGCAGTTTATCGCAGGTGCCAAAAAACAACGAGCCGTTGAGCTCATAGATTTTGATCAAGTCGCCTTTTTGTTCCAGAATATTCATCGCCTCCTGGCTTCGAATCTTTTTGGAGTGCACGAGATTGCCGGTGTACATTCGGCGCACGATGGATTTGCCGATCTGCTCTTTGATGAACAAAAAAGTCGTGATGATCAATCCGATCATGACCGCGATGATCAAATCGATGGCAACGGTTATTACGGTAACTGCCACGATGACTAACAAATTTCCCAGAGCGGATTTTTTTAGCGACAGGTTGATGCTTTCAGACTCGATCATGGAAATGGATGTGAGCAGCAAAATTCCGGCGAGCACGGCCATGGGAATCCACTGTACCAGGCTGCCCATGAACAGGACGATGCACAGGACGGTCAGGCTGTTGACAATGCCGCCCAGCGGAGTGCGGGAGCCGGCGTTGACGTTGACCATGGTGGCCAGCGTGGAGCCGGCGACCGGCAGGCCTCCGAACGCGGCAGAAGCCATGTTGCCGATGCCCTGACCAAACAGTTCTTTCGTGCTGTTGTGCTTGGATTTGGTGACCATGTCGGTCACCACAGAGGTCAACAAGGTATCGATAGACGCTAAAATACTCAAAGTCAACGCGGGGATAATTAAATTGCTCAATTTGTTTAAAGGAATGCTGCCACTGATACTGAGGAAATTTACCACCTGCTTCGGCGTCGGAAGGACGCTTGGTATGTGGCCAATGATCAGCGGATTATCTTGCATTTGCAAAAGGGTCGGATTGAATATTTTTCCGATGAAAAAGTAAGCTGCCACACCGCACAACAGACCGACTAATGAGGCGGGTATGGCTTTAATGATTCGCCTGGAGAACATCATGGCGAGAATGGTTACCATTCCGACAATGAGGGTTTCATATCGAATGCCAGCCTGTCCCAGGAAAAGAGCAGTCAATTTGGTGTCTTTCGCCACGCCAAACAACGGCCGCAGTTGCCCGAGAAAAATGATAATGGCGATGCCGTTCATAAAGCCGGCGATAACCGGGTAAGGGATAAATTTGACTAATTTACCGCCGCCTACCGCGCCCATGATGAGCTGTAACACTCCCGCCATGAAGATCGTCATGGAAACCAAAACCAGAATTACCATTACCTGATTATCCCTCATAGCGGCTATTTGCGGGTCCTTCAAAAGCGTGGCAATAATCGAGGTGACCATTACCGACATGGGCGCAGTGGGCACCGCAATTTGTCCAGGCGTGCCGCCGAAAAGGCTGGTTAGAATCCCCGCCACGATGACGCCATAGAGTCCGGTCAGGGCACCCTGGGCAATGTACTCCTCGCCCAGAGGGGCGAAAGCCACAACACCAAAGGCGATGGCCAGGGGCAGCGCTATCACCGATGTCGTTATGCCCCCCATAATATCGCCTTTAATGTTGGAAAAGATTTTCACGCAAATGACTCCTCGGTCGTTTGAAATTCAAAATTGCGAATCTGTATTTATTGGGATTTCACCCGGAAGGAACAGCTTGTTTGCTATAAATATAGCCGCCTACAGGAGCTTGTGCGGAAAACCAATACTTTTTTAAATGATTATTTATTTTGATAATATGACTATTGAATTTTAATTTATTTAGTGAGTGACTGAAAACAGCCATTACCTGTCTTTCCTGCATAAAAGATCGCAGGAATGACAATAAGAATCGAGTTTTCGGTCAATCACTATTTAGAAGCGGTGATACTTTATGGGACGATATGCTGCTGTGCCAATTCAAATTGTTCGCCAATATGAAGCGGTGCTCAACGCGTAGCTTCATTCCCCAAAAGCTGTGTGGTTTCAGCACTGATTTTCGATTCCTGCGTTTTGATAACAATTTTAAGTGAATTGGGAAACCAGGCATTGCAGGCACAAAATTGGTTTTAACTTTGTAATTATTGACATTATAGGAAAAAATCCATTTTTCTGACCATAAAAAGTGGAAAAAGGTATTTTTTATTTGACAATTGTCTTCAGATTATTAAATTTATACACTTATCCCCTGTATGTATGCACTCACTTTTATTCAATTAATTCGGATAAATTTGAACATTAGGTGAATGACAGGTTGAAGCCTGTGGGATTGATCTATCCGATTTCAATAAAAGTATAACCAAAAAGGATTTCGCGTTTTTCATTTTTGGTATTTTTTGATGGAATGTTGTGAATAGAGTGACTGATAAAAAATAGATTATGTAGCAACCGCAAGTTGATACCATTCACTTCAACGGCGAGGGTCACAACCGGGCTGTGAAGCACAGGATTTCCTGAATCTAATTTTGGGCCGGGTTTTGAACTGATGGAATTTTGGCTCGGCAAGGGTGCCGGATGGAAATGATGTAAACAGGTTCATAAAAAGGAGGGACTATGAGGAAACTTCGGATAGCGGTTTTAGATCTCATTACAAAAGGATTTAATCGATCAATCTACGCGCGCATCATGCATGCGAATTTGGTGAGCATCATGCCGCAGGTGGTGGCGTTGTGGTGTGAGGAGGCAGGGCACGAAGTCGATTTTGTTTGCTACACCGGTTGTGAAAAGCTCAACGAAGAACTTTCCGAAAAGTACGATATCGCCTTCATCGGGGCGTTTACGCAAGCCGCACAACTGGCTTATGCGTTGAGCAATTTTTTAAGATCAAAAGGAGCGGTGACTGTTTTAGGTGGGCCGCATGCTCGCTGTTATCCGCAGGATGCTCAGAAATATTTTGATTACGTTCTGGGCTTCACAAATAAGTCCATCATTCAGGACGTTCTACACGATTGGGCGCCCCACCGTCCCACGGGGTTGCATCTGTCGGTTCAGCAACAACCCAGTACTTTGCCCGGGATTGCAGAACGATGGAAATTCGTGGAGCTCACTCTGCAAAAAGCGCCCTTGATCAAAATCGTCCCCATGATCAGTAGTATCGGCTGCCCTTATACTTGCAGCTTTTGTATCGACTCGGAAATTCCTTATCAGTCCTTGGATGCGGAAATTTTAAAAGAAGACTTACGGTTTCTGTTGAAGAAATTCAAGCGACCGCATGTAGCCTGGCATGATCCGAATTTTGGCGTGCGTTTTGACGATCAATTGGATGCCATCGAGGCGGCGGTGCCGCCAAACAGCATCGATTTTATTGCAGAGAGCAGTCTGTCGCTGCTTTCGGAAGACCGTTTGAAACGATTGCAAAAAAACGGTTTTAAAGCGCTGCTGCCGGGAATCGAGTCGTGGTACGATCTGGGCAACAAATCCAAAAGCGGCAAAAACAAAGGACTGGATAAAGTGCGCCACGTTTCAGACCACGTGAATATGATCATGGATTATATTCCTTACGTACAGGCGAATTTTGTCCTCGGTCTGGATGGAGACGAAGGCCCGGAACCGTTTGAGCTCACCAAGCGTTTTGTCGATCTGTCGCCGGGGGTGTTCAACGGCTACTCTTTGCTGTCTGCGTTTGGTCAGGCGGCTCCGCTGAATCTCCAATACCAGAGAGAGAATCGCGTTCTGCCGTTTCCATTTCATTTTTTGAATAACAATCATGCCATGAATGTGAAGCCGAAGAATTATTCCTGGCCGGAGTTTTACGATCATGTCATCGATTTAAGCAAATATACTTTTTCCTGGCGAGCAATTTCTCGACGCTTTTTTGCGGTTCGCGAATCCATTCCTCGCTGGATGAACGTCATTCGTGCCGTCTCGTCTGAAGGCTTTGGGCGAATTAAGCGATATAGTCTCATCCGTCGAAAAATGGATGAAGATAAACAGGTGCGAGCGTTTTTCGAAAGAGAAACCACGGAGTTGCCGGAATTTTATTATGAATGGATCAAGCGGGATCTGGGACCTTTGTGGGAATGGCTACCGCCGGGAGCCCTTTATCATGATCCCAATGCGTACCTGAAATCTGAGTCGGCTAAGAAAGACGATAAACAATCATCCCAAAACGAGAAATTATCCGATCAAGAAGTTGGCGCGCCGGCAGCTATTTGAAAATCTGGTAAAAGATAATAATTAGTGTCCATCCGTAAAGAGCTTTTTTTTGTCATTCCTGCATCCTTAAGCGGGAATCCATTGGTCAATTAGGTACGAGATTCCCGATAACAGCACTCGGGAATGACGATTACGGATGGACGCTAATTAGTGTTTGAACGAAAACGACCCTGTCTTCCCGAAAGCCTCCTGGCCTAGGGTGGAATCCCTGCCTGGAACGGTGAGGCTGAGAAAAACTATCAACTTTGAAATTTGCATTTTTCACTTTGTGTTTTGAGTTGTTCATAAGGTTTAAGGGATAATTTGCATAAAAATACCCAGGCTCAGAGGGAATGCTATCGAGCCCATTTGTCTTAATACCGTTCCCGCTTGTTATTATTACTTTCGCGTTTTCCCCCTTGATTTTCAATATTGAAAGTGTTAAATTTTCAAATTGAAAAAACGATTTAATCCCCATATTAAAAAATTAGAAAGAGCTAAGAAAAGTGAAAGAACTCATGTTTTTTCTTAGATGGTTGATTTTTGTTTTATACGCGGTGAGTTTTGGTTATTACTTGCGGTATTTCACAGCAAAGGAACAGCAGTCGGTGTCACAAATCCGAATTTGGCTGGGCAGCGCCGTGTTATTCCATTCTTTGTATTTGCTTTTACTCAGTCTGCGGCTTGGTCATTTACCGGTGGGTGATTTATATCAGGTTTTGACGACCTTCTCCTGGCTGTCGGTGCTGGTGTACTTGACGTTGGAAGTCAGCTTAAAAGAGAGCACAATGGGCGTTTTCTTTATTCCGATTGTTTTGATTTTACATGCGATTTCCAGCGGTTTTATCGACATTGATAAGCCGTTGGCCGATGTGCTGACCAATGTTGTGTTCGAGCTGCACGTGGTGGTTTTAATTTCCGCGTACGCTGCATTTGCGATTTCTTTCATTGCCAGCGTCATGTACATTTTGTTGGCGCGGGAGATGAAATCAAAGGATTTGGGCATTTTCTTTGAACGTCTGCCATCCCTCGATTTCATCGACAAACTCAGCAATCACGCGGTCAATATTGGGCTGGTTCTGGTGACACTGGGAATTTTAGTGGGTTTTTACATGGGCATCAATGTTTGGGAGGGTAGTTGGGCGTGGGATCCCAAATTGATTGCGGTCATTTTTTCCTGGGCCATTTACGTGGCCCATTTTGTCACGCGCAAATCCATCGGGTGGCAGGGGCGTCGCGCGGCTGTCATATCGGTGGTGGGTTTTAACTGGCTGCTTTTTTCGTTCATCATCGTCAATTTGTTTTTTTCCAAATTTCATAATTTTCAGTAAGCTGTTATGCCTATTTTTACATTTGGAATCGAGTTAAGAGAAAAAGATCAACCAAAGGTTGTGCTCGAGAAGCCATCTTTGCCATCCAGATTTGTCGATCAAATTTCTGCAATAAAACTATTTGATGAAATTGTCATGTATCAAGCTGAGGGCTTGATACAAGTTTTTGCGGTGACAGAGAAGAGAGACGCGCTGGAAAAGGCATTTTACGATTTCGTGCAGAAGGACCTGCATGTTAGTCAGGACACGATTGCAAAACTGAAATTTAAAATGGAAGGGCCGGACGCCATTTTAGAATTTTATAGATTAGCCATCGGCATGAACCGCAAAGGAGAATTCAATAACCGTGGACCGGAATTCCATTCTGCATTAACCGAAGCACGGGAGGCTTGTTCAACCGGCGCCTACTTTAGCCGTCTGCATCAGCGGGGGCTTTGGCTTTCTGAAAAAGTCAGAATCGAATTAAATCTGCAAAAAAACGCCATCACTCCAGAAACGGTGGTCACCGATTTAGCCCAGAAAATATTTGGCGATTTGCAGGACAACAAAGCCTTGATAGCGGCTCGCAATTCCGACTGTGAAAAATTTATTCAGAAATTGCATGAAAGAAATATTGGCGAGCTGATTTTTGTGGATCTCGACCAAACCGGCGGCAACCGACTGTGTGAACAGTACCGGGGAACCAAAGTCACCGTTTCCCGGCTGGATGAAGTGATGCCGAAAGTGGATCTGTTGCTGTTGTTCGATGAAAACTTCGAGAATGTTTTCCATAACGAGCAAATCGTCAAAGTGATGAACCTGCGAAAAAATGCGCCGTTTTTGTACGTTTCGTATTATGATGAAATTTTGTCTGAACAGACCAAAAAACGCAACGGTCTGAATATCTACAACATGTACTATTACAAAAAAAGCGATCTGGAAAAAATCGTTGATTCCAATTTGCAGGCGCATCAAAAAGTCACGGATGTGGTGGACAAATTGCTGGAGCGGGAAATTCAGAATTTCATTTCCTGGGTGCAGTCCAATGAGCGCTATCGGTTTGGAAATATTATCGGCAAAAGCGAATCCATGCAAAAAATTCTGGAGCTGGTGGCCCGCATCGCTCAAACCAATATTTCGGTTCTCATCGATGGCGAGAGCGGTACCGGCAAAGAAATGGTCGCGTGTGCCATTCATGAGCACAGCACTCGTGCAGACAATCCGTTCATCGTGGTTAACTGCGGCGCCATGCCCGAAAATTTGTTAGAGAGCGAGCTGTTCGGACACGTGCGCGGAGCCTTTACCGGGGCGACTGCTAACAAAAAAGGGTTGTTCGAAACCGCCAATCACGGCACTATTTTTTTGGATGAGATCGGGGAAACCTCCCTGGCCATGCAGGTCAAATTGCTGCGTTTTTTGCAGGAAGGTGAAATTAAACCGGTTGGCAGCAACCAGATAATCAAACTGGATGTACGGCTCATCACGGCTACCAATAAAAATCTCGAAAAAATGGTGGAAGAGGGCACGTTTCGACAGGACTTGTATTATCGTTTAAATGTCATCCAGATTACCATTCCACCGCTAAAAGATCGGCCAGAAGACATCCTTCCACTGGCAGAGTTTTTCATCAAGAAATATGCCAGTAAAGTCAACAAAGCCGTGTACGGATTGAACGACGACGCTGCCCGGCTTCTGCGCAAATACCCCTGGCCTGGCAACGTGCGGGAGCTGGAAAATGTCATCGAACGTGCCATGGCGCTTTCCACTCAAAAAATCTTAACCAGAGAAGACCTGCCGCCCACTGTGGTTAACAGCCGTGCTGTGGCGTTGAGTCGCAATCGATCACAGACTTTGACACTCAAAGAGCTGGAAAAAATTCATATCGCCGAGGCTCTGGAGGTACACAACTGGAACTACGACCTGGTGGCAAAAGTACTGGGCATTGGCCGAACCACTCTGTGGCGCAAAATGAAAGAATACGATATTTCAAACGTCTGACGATTTGTCTTCCAGAGCAGCTTTTTCCCAAATTTCAAGCTGCTTAAAAAAGCCAGCTCTAAATCATTTTGCCGGGGCCATATCGAGTTTGACCTGGTTGGCTAAGCGGATTTTTTGCACGTAAATTGAAAACCATCCCATCATAAAAGAAATTAATAGGCCCATTTGCAGTAAAATGCCTTCCATAGTAGCATGGATTTCCAGTAAATCCAAATTGAAATTCCAGGGCAGAAGCGTTTCATTCAGAAAACCAATTTGCTGTAATTCCCGCACACCGTAACCCGTAAAAACAAATGCTAAAATAGCCAGCAAAACGCCGCTGACGCCGAAAAAAGGTTTGAGGGGAATTTTATAGCCAATTTTAAAGATCAAGAAAATGATCAGGGTTAACAAAAGCACTCCCACGGCAAAGCCAAGGAATAGGCCGGATTGTACCACCAGACTTTTTTGCCACAGTGCTTGATAAAACAGCACGGTTTCAAACGCCTCTCGGTAAACTGCCACAAACGCCACCAGGGACAGCGCAAAACCGCTGCCGCTTACCAGGGCTCGTTCCGCTTTTACCTTGATATATTTTTTCCACCGCTCCAGGTCCACTTTATGAATCAGCCAGAAACTGATGGAAAATAACACCAGCGCGGCTAACAGAGAAGTCAAACCTTCCAGTGCTCCCTGCTGTAGCGGGGAAATTTTAAGAAATAGTTTGGATAGAAACCAGGTGATTAATCCTGCGGCCACACCTGCAATCGCGCCAGCCAAAACGTATTTTCGCAAATGCGTAAAATTCAGCGCGGTGAGATACGTTAAAATCAGCGCGATGATCAGGGCCGCTTCCACGCCTTCTCGGAGAACAATTGTCAACGACTGAATGAGCGTGAATCCCCATTGCAGCCTTGATGACCGCCCAGCCGCCGGCGTATTGTTCAACAAATTGCTCACCGCTTGAAAACGTTTTTCGATTTGATAAACGGACTCGTGGGTTTTAAGGGCGTGGCGATAGCTGCCTAATTGGGTTTCGAGCTGGCTGATAAACGCCGGATCCAGCATGGGTTCCACCGGCTCGATCCCCTCGAGGTAGGCTGCCAAAGTCAAACGCACAGCTTGTTCAGTTTCGCCCTTCTTGAATGCGGCCAAGCTTTTACTTAATCGCTGCTGTGTGAATTGCAGATGTTCTTGCACACTCAATTGCGGTGGATGGAGGCGTAAATAATCTACGAGCTGATACGCATTTTGTAGATCCCCAACCTGTAGAGAGAGCTGATCTACCAAATCCGCATTTGATTGAGTCGCCAGATCCTTCACCGTCAATTTGGGGTTCCGTATTTGTTGAGCCGGATTGAAATCAGCCCGTAAGGTCATGACATGAAAAGCCAAATTCCACCGCTGAGCATCGGTACAGGCAATCTCGTACGAAGGCATGCTGGTGCCCGTGACTCCAAACGTAACCGCGTTGAAAATCTGATAGGGCGTGAGCGTGTTCATATATTCGGGATTTTGAAAATCGTTCGGTTTGGGCTTCTGCTTATCCGCTGCAAAGCCGCGGCCATCGCCGGTCAAACCGTGGCAGGGTGCACACGCACTGGCATATAATTTTTTGCCTTCGTTCAAATCGATCATTTTATGGGGAAACGGTACCACTTGCAACTCGGCAGAAATAACTTTTATCAGATCATTGGCCTGGCGCTGCACCTGAAGGAAGTCTGCTTTTTTTTCAATGGATCGTTGTAATTTTTGCAAACTGGCCAGGTGACTCAGGTGGTCATTTATCTGTTGGTAAGCTTTATAACCGTTTATCACAGTTTCAATGAATTCCAACATTTCCTGATATTCGTAAGGGTTGCTCACTTCGCGGTTTTTCACGGCCCCATCATAATCCGCCGCGATGTACTGCAATAAAAATATCAATCGTTCTGGTTCGAGGTGGTTGGTGTTTTTCTGCTCAGCAGAGCGTGTCTCAATCTCATTCGGAGAAATGGACTGAATGAGGAAAAAGATCGTTACCAAAATTGGCGAAAATATCAAAAGATAAAATAGTTTTTGTTTCATGTTATTTGCGGCTATTTAGTTTCAGATTTCGTTACGGGCATTTGTCTCAGATGAGTCGACGGCATAAACGGTGTAAAAGCGCGACCTTTAATTAAAAAAACCGACAGGGCCACGATGAGAAATCCCAGAATCGCCTGCAGGCCCAAAAAGGTCGTGACCTTTAGCCAGGCCAATTCCGGGCTCACAAATCGAATGAGCCAGCCTGCGGATTCGTTCAGCAGCGCCAGTGAAAATCCGCTGATAATGATCGCGACTTTGATGTTGAGTTTGTACGGGGCAAAGATCAGCAAATGCGTCAAAAGCAAAACCACCAGCGCCATCATCGGCAAATGCGAGTGCGTAACTTCCAGCATGGATTGATAGGTGCGCGGCATGGTGTAGGCTTCTTCCGAACCCAAATAGTAATTTCGCACCGATTCGGCGGTAACGCTCATTTTGGAAAAATAGAGCGCGAAATTTGTCGCCACGAATCCTGTCAGAAATATCAGTGTAAATATCAGCGTCAGTTTCATCAAATTCTGGTTCTGAAAACTTCCGTTTAACAGGTATTTCACTTTGGATCCTCCTTTGTAACAGCAATTTGAAATGCGGCTAATATTTTTCTCACGCCCAGTGTCAGGGTTCGAACCGTTAAAGTCGCGCCGCTGATACCATGAATATCCCGATTTGGCCAGAGGCTGGATTTCAGCTTTTTGCTATCAAACAGTTTTAGCCAGTTTGCGGTTGGCAGATAATCAAAAGGCTCGTGAAACGCTAAAATGTCGATATACTTGACAGAGCTGTCGGGATTGACTACCACCAGAAAGGCAGCTAATTTCGTACGCACGATGTCCCTTGCAAAAAAAGCATAACCAATAATTGTGTCATTTTTGCTGCCAATATAATAGGTTAGCATTTTTGATTCTATTTTTACCCGGGCTAATTTTTGGATCTTTTCTACCTGTTTGTCAGTCAGAAAAAGCACTTTTCGAGTCACTTCGGCATTTTCCGGGAAAGCTTGCTGCAGCGCTTCCTTCTGGGTTTTCAGCAATTGACCATGAATGGAAGAAATATATATTAAAGTTATTAAAATGATGAAAGTTATTTTGAAACACTTCTGCATTTTTTTACCTGAGAATTTTTCAGTGATTTTCGTGTCCATCCGTAATCGTCATTCCCGAGTCCGTATGCAATCTCTTGCCTACCTGATTTGAAGATTGCGGGCATGACAAAAAAAGGCTCGTTACGGATGGACACGAATTCATTTTTAAAATAAATAATTCACCGCTAAGTTAAATTGGTCGATGGCGGTGTTAGCGTCGCTGTCGCGGTTGATGTAATCGAACTTGAATGCCACATTGGGATGCGGTTTGAAAGTCAAGCCCAGGGTCAAATTGCTGCGTTTGCGCGCCAGATTTTTCGCAAAGCCCGTTGGGATGTCTTTTTGGGTATCGAATTGTTCAAACTGTACAAATGGCGCCAGATAATTCGAAGTTCCCTTGGAAATCAGCGGCATGATATCATACGCTACGGTGACATAATAACCGTTCTGTTTTTCGCCGATGCTGTTGCTTCCAACCAGGCCTAAAGCGTTGTTTAATTGAATAACGTCGTTCAGTTTTGATTGTGCGAACAGACCGCGAATTTCAAAGCCTTTTCTGGCAAAGATGAAATGCAGAGCAAAGAGATCCAGGCGGGCATCGAAGTCTCGGCCACTGCTGTCTGTTAAAGCCTGCGCCGTGTTCCCCACAAAGAAAGACCCGCCAAGATTTAAGCCCGGGATGCCGGTAAATTCCAATCGGCCAGTAACTGCCAGATCTTCAGCAATGGCTTTGGCGCCGCTCTGGCGACCGCTTCGGATACCGTTTGAAGAAAACCTGGCAGCGTTGAGACTCTCCACCAGGTAAATCTTGTAACCGATACCGTTTTGGGTGGCGCCAACCAGACCGAAGCCGTTGGCGCGCCAGGTAGTCGGAACGATTCGTTTTGTGGTTTCCGGGCGCAGCGCACCGTGAAAAGTCGGTGGTTCATGCAGTTCGTTGATGATGCCTACCGGCACTAAAACCATACCGGCCCGCAAATTAACGGCAGGGTGGAGCATGGCTTCGATGTAACCAAATTCGATGGCCACTTCACCGGGCGCCCCGTCTGCGGTTTTTGCGTGCTCAAATTCGATTTCCGAATTGAACAGCAGCCGGTCGTTAAATCGAAATCCAAAATAGGTGATGTGCCGCAGGAAATCGATCTGGTTTGTCAGCCCGGAAGCGCTGCTGTTATCCCTTTCATCGGAAAAATTGTTATACACGATTTCTCCGTAACCAGCGATGGAAACGCCTGGACGGGAAAGATGATATACCCGTGAAGCTGCCGGCCCCATGCCATATTTACTTTCATACTCAGGTTCAGCTACTTCGCCCAATTTTACTTTTTCAATTTCTTCGGTTAGAATTTCCATGCGCCGCATCAATTCTTTGAGGGTGTCTTGTTTAGTTGATTGTTGTGCGAAGCCAAAATCAACAAAGGGCCATAGTAATAAGGGGATTAGAGAAATTAAAATAGATTTGTTCATCTTTACACCTTCCTTTTTTTGTTAAAGGTGATTTTTTATTTAACTTGGATTATTCACAAACCAGGATTTTACGCTCAAAATCGAAAAACTGAGTTTTGAAGAGCCCGTTCGGTGTTCACGCTTCAGCGTGTTCTGGCAGCCTAAAGGCTGAACACCCAACACGTTCACTCTCTTTTGAATGAATAATTCAGGTTAAGAATCTATTCAGTCGCGGTGTTCAGCCGGTGAAAGATCTTCAGCGCCGGGCAATTTACCGATCAACTGAGAGGGGTCGTGTATCAAAACCGGTAAATGCTGCGGACATATAAAGAATTTCATACCGCGGAATTGTAAATTCAACAAAGGCACCTGCTCGCTGTTACGACCACAGGCGATGCAATCCATCTGGTTGACACTCATAATACTTTCTCCCCATAAAATAGGTGATAAATTTACTGTGTTTTTGGATGTCACTAAAATCACCAAATTTGTTTTTGCCACACCCAATTCGGTTTCCCATGCGTTAAATTCTGTTGGAGCCGCTTGACTTTCAATTTAAAATTGTCTATCTTTTAAAAGAAAAAGGATGCATCAACTCCTGTTATGAGAGTCGATTAAACATACTCATCCGATTGAGTATGTTACATCTTTTTTCGCGCTTTCAAACGCGTTGCCCGATACTTTACCAGAGCCTCGGCAGCGCGTTTTTTAATGTCCATCAAATTTTAGGATGAGTGAGTGCTCTCATTCAGCAAACACTCGGATTCACACACCTGGCACTCTTCGATCAGTCCCTGGCATTCGTTTTCATTTGACCAGTAAGCATTTAAGAACGCTTTGACGCGTTTGTCTTCGGAAAACAAAAATTTCAAAAAATTCAGCAGTTTGTCTCCGGTTTCGGCGCTCAGCAGATGCTCGATTTTACAGGCATCGATTTCAGCCTGTTCCGTGTCCACGTTGAGGATGTCTTTCATGAACTTGATGAGAATGATGCGCATGGATTTTATCGAATGGCAGAGCGACGCTCCTTTGTCAGATAATCTCAAGAATTTATTTTCATCTTCCTGCACGTAGCCCTTTTCTTTGAGTGCCTTCAAAGTGATGGAAGCGCTGCCTCTGGTGATTTCCAGACTCTTGGCTACGTCCGTCACCCGGGCATAACCATTTTTGTTGAGTAAGCTGGCAATGGTCATGAGGTGATGCGCAGCGCTGTGGGTTATGATATTGTGTTCAAAGGTTTTCCATACTTTCATGATGATTACTTAGTATATTTATGTATGAATAGCAGCTTAATAGATTTATTATAAATCAATTTGATTGATATGCCAAACAAACGGATGCAATATAAACACTTTTATTTTATTTGTCAAGGTTTTTTTTATTTTTTTACAATGACGCGTTAGTAAAAAGTCGGCGCGGCTCGCTTGACATACACCATATTGTAGCTTGTCTGTAATCATCATACTTTATGTTGTATCCTGAGACGACGAGCTTGACTTTTTACTGAGGCGTCTATAATAACTATCGTTAGAAAAATTCCAAAATAGCAGAATGAAGCCATTAATTTA
>JBHHXN010000076.1:0-23578 GCA_046757025.1 bacterium | reverse complement strand
CCATTCTCTGCAGCAGGTCCGCGCGGTTGAGCGCGGTGGCGTGCACGTTCACCAGGATTTCGTTAGCTGAAGGATGCGGATTTTCGATTTCCTGAAGTTTCAGTACTGAGGGATCTCCGAAATGACTTATTAAGATGGCCTGCACATCATTCCAATAAATTTGTGAACTAATCTATAAGAAAGCAAGAAAACTTTATTTGGGTTTCGTACTAGCTTTATAGGGTGAACTTTGCCTCGAAAGAAACCATACAAAGAAGAAAAGAGTCGCAAAAGAAACAAACCAAAAGAAGAAAAGGTTAGAAGTCTTGATTCTTCTGACTGATTCAAAAGATTCTGAAATTTCTCCTAATTCAAGCTGTGTTGCGCGCGTAAGAACTGTGAGACCAATCGAATCGTCTCTTTTAAAACGTGGAATCAAAATTCGATAACGATTTTCATCGACTTTTATGATATTGTGCACTTCGTAAGGAGCTATTTCGACTTTCAGTATGTTGCCAGTGCGGCTTCGACTTATCGGACTAACGGGTGAGGTTACAAAGATTTGAACATTCTTCAAATCTAATTCGCTGGTATTCTTAATCGAATAACGATTTATGATGATTCTAGTTTCAATGCCTGCATTAATGAAAACAAAATAGTCCGGGGGCGATAGTGTTCCCTTGAGTCGCATTGCGAGTGTCTGATAGTGCTTCGGTGGCATGAACATACCTCCTACACCATCGTAGACCTGAGCTTTAAAACGTTTGTTGAATATTGCGGATTCTAATTCACTAGATCGTTCTTCGAAAAACCAATCAGGCAATTTTGTTTTACCTGTAAGATGTGCATCCATGATATCTTTAAAACCTGTAACAAGAATTGAGCCGGTTGAGTCATTGTTATTTTTTGTGTTTTGCGAAATTTTTGTGACAACAGCCGGTACTGGAATATCATACGTCTTATAGAAATCAACCCACAGCTCGGGGTGATATTCAAGATCGCTTCTCATTGGCTGAATCTCGAGTGAAGCCTTAGCGTTAAAAGTATCAATAGCAATCAGGATTGCTGAGATACTTACAGAAGTTGTAAGCAATGATAATAGCTTGTCCTCGAGTATTTGACGAAGAGACTGGCGTTGGTTCACAAACTTTCTTGCTCGCTTTATAACCTTGCATCTGAAATCGTCAACTCGATCAATGAAGTGAACTAGTCTTGCACGGACACGGTTAAGATTTAAGTCAATTCTGTTAAGGAACATACATTATTCTCAATACATAAATTTAACTTTTGAGTACCATGTACAGAAAAATCAACCTCAGTTCAATTTTGCCTCCAGTTTTTTTAGTGCGATTTTTGCTGGAGTATAATCTTTGAGTATTTTCAGCGCTTTTTTATATTCCTCCATGGCTTGCGGCCACATGCATTTCAGCTCAAATACCCGACCCAAATTGCAGTAAGCAAATTCCGGGTTCTCGTAGCGTTTGGCTTTTTTGGCTTTTTCGAACCAGCCGATGGCTTGGTCAAATTTGCCGATTTGTAGCAGGTAGGCACCGATGTCGTTGTACGGATTGCCAAAATCCGGATCGATGGCAATGGCTTTGTGGCACTCGTCGATGGCTTCTTCCAGCCGGCCCATGAAGCTGTAAGTCCAGCCCAGGAAAGTGTAAGCTTCGGCGGTAGGTTCGATTTCCAGGGATTTTTTGTAGTGGATAATCGCCTGCTCCAGATTGCCTTCCATTTGAAATTCGTAAGCCATTTTAAAATATTTCATGGCTTTTGGGCTAAGATGAAAGTTTTGGAACATGGTGTCTAATAAATTATTGTGAAGTTAAAATCCCGATTATCTTTCAATAAATGTAAATGCAGCGAATTTTCTTAATTGATGGCTGAACGAACACACGATAAATGCCATTTTGAACGATCCAGATCCAGTTGGCGAATGAAGGATCTTTGACAGCCAAATTTTCAATTAATAAAGGTTAATGGACATCGTTTCTTCGTTGCGGAGTTTATCCTGAGCAACGTCGAAGGGCTCCTCATAATGACAATAAAACGGCGTTATCGTTCGAACACGTGTCAATTTTAATCTGATTATGATGGATATCCGGGTGAACTATTCTCCTTTAACTTTTCTAAAATTTCTTCTGCATTAGCAATTTGAGGTTTTTGCAGTGCGGCCAGCGCGTCTTCCACGTACGGCATTTTGCGCATGCCTAACAACACACATTGTACGCCCGAAACCGACGTCAAAAGCTGCAAGGTTTTTTGGGAGAGCGTCTCCGAAGATTGCAGTAAGGAATTTTCGCGGTCGAGTTTTTCTGCGATTTGCCGGGAGCGCGCCTGCGCGATATTTTCGTAGTGACGGGAAATGGTATCTAAAAAATCGTAGAGCGTATTCGCATAAGCTTCCGACCATTTTTGCCAGGCCGCGTCTTCGGGCATTTTGTTGTTCAAATAGTTCAAATAGGTCCACGTTTGTGGCAGAATGATATTTTGTTTGATGTGATCCCAATTTTCCCAGTGCTCAAAATCTTTCAAAGCGTTTTGCAATTGCTTCGAGAGCGTGAAAGGTCGGGTGAAACTCTGTTTGGGGATATCGTCGGGTAACTTGCTCAGTATTTGCGATTGAAACTGCGTTTCTAAATGGGACAAGGCTTTTTTCTTTTGCGCGAAAGCCGTTTTTAATTGCCGGGCATCCGTTTCGCGAAAACTCGCCAGCCGCATCATCCCCTCCTGAGTGACGGCATTTAACGGGCGATTGGTTAACGCTGCGAGTTTTTTTTCACCGACCAATTGCAAGAGCGTTTTTTGCCCGTCGGCCTGGTTTTTTTCAAACACCGCACCGGCTTCAAAAGGATTGAAAGGAAATTGAATGACCTGAAAGTAGTGGTGCGAGGCCACGTATTCCGCGATGGCCAGCACCTTTTCCAGCGAGGTGAATTCAAAATCGGCAGCCGGATGCGGGAAGGTGTTGGAAGAAATCCCGTAGCTTTTGATCTTACCTTCCGAGACCTTTTCTTCCATCCATTCGAAAGCTGTTTGAATGCGGCGGTAGTATTCCTGGCGTGCCGAGTCGAGATCCCAATCCGCACTCTGTTTGCAGTGGACAAGGAAATATTCGGGATTGTGCAGCAAATAGACGTCCAGCGAGGGCAGGTGCAATCTTTCCAGAGATCGACTAAGCTGGTCCTGCAAAAAATCCGGGTGGATGCAGTGCCAGCAGTTTTCCTGGAATTTTACCATCTCCGGGAACGCCGTGCCGAGCGCTTCGTTCTCCATGGCCAGTTTCAAGTTCTGTCCCTGCACATATCCGACTTTTGACACGACCACGATTTCTTCGCGGTGAACCTCCTCGCGCTCCATCATCTCCTGCAGCAAGTTGCCGATGAGCATTTCACTGCCGCCGTCGGTGTAGTTGCTGGAAGTGTCGATGAGATTGATGCCGTTCAAGAGCGCGTATCTCAGCGCTCGGGCGTGTTCGATGGAGTTGTAGTGCACACGATAGCCGCCAAATCCGATGCTGCGAATTCGAAATTCGGTCTTTTCTAAAACTCGAATGGAGTGGTCGGAAATGTTCAAATGAGTTAGTCGATTGAAATATTTTTCCGTTTCTTCGGGATATGCCATGAAATGAAGATAAGATATGAATGGAATTAAAGCAAGGTAAAAGCCCGATTTAGAATTATAAAAACCGGAAGTCCTTAAAAAATTCGAAATGAATCAAACAAAATAGATTTGGCTTAAGTCCCGCTTACCTTCAGTAAAAGCGGGGTTAGCACCCAATTCAGGTAAAAAGAAAAGGCAGAGCCGCTTCAACACTCTGCCTTCGTTAATAAACTGCCGAAATGTACCACTTGACAGCGATTTGGGGGAAGTGGGTTTTTTAAATTAACGTTTTGTCCATCAGGTAAATAATGAGTAAATAAACAAAGGAAACGAGGAAGGCGATTACCATAAAATTGCTTTGTTTTTTTTGTGACCGTTGCATGGGCAGATCCTCCCTGATTTAGTTTGTTCTAAAATGAATCGTTAATCAGTCTCTCTGCAACTCCTGTACCGATACCGCAAAAATATAATTCATTTAACATTTTGAGGAAACCTGGCACCTTATCTGTTTGCGTGCTAATTTTATGTTATTATTTGAATTGACTCAATACAATCTCCCGTGATCAATATTTTTACAAAACATAAACTGCCGCCAGCTATGTTATTTCGAATCGTGGAATAATTACCGGCATTACATTAATGAATTACAACCTGGAATTAAGATTTAAAGCTATTTGAGAATCGAAACAGCGCAAGAATAACTTAAGCGAATGATGGCAATCTAAACGCAGAATTTATAATTCCTAATGCAGCGAAAAGCCACAAACCGAAAAGCGAAATTCGCAAAAAGGAATTCCAGAGTTGGCTTGTCTATTTCAAAATCTATAGATGACGAATTTCGGTTTCCGGTTTTCGATTTTTTTTTCTTGGAAAAAAAATGCAAAAGTTCTGAAGTAATACTATAATTCATATTTTCAGTGAGGTTTTTTTGTTCACGTATTTTTAAAATACTCTTCAACCTGTTCCGGGGGCACTTCCATGAGATCGTCGCAGAGGTAGTAAGGTTTGCCCGGTTCCTGCAGATTAAATGCACACCGCAGAGATTGCGAAATGCTCGTTTCGAAGAAAGCGATGAAGATGACAAAAGCCGTTAGGGTGAGTCCGCTGCAAACGAAAAACATGGCGTTCAGACCAAAAGTTTCGGCAACGGCACCAAGGAGCAGACCCGTGATGGAAATGCCCAGGTCAAAGCCGCCGTAGTAGAAGGAGAAAATCTTACCGCGGGTTTCGTTAGTAGTGCTATCTGCTACCAGCGCGGTTAAAGTGGGTTGTTGGGCGCCGAATCCAAGTCCGTAGAGTACCGCGGCGGTAAAGAGCATGATGAGATTGGTGGCCTGACTGAGCAGGAACACGCCCAGGGTCAGGAAGAGCAGCGCAAACACGATCAAAGGACCGCGCCCCCAGCGGTCCGAAACCTTCCCCACAAAAATGCGAATCAGCAGGGTAGAAGTTCCAAACACAGCAAAAAACAATCCGATGTTTACGGGGATGTATTCCTTCAAAAAAATCGGGATGAAGAAAATCACCCCCCCGTGGGTCATGGCGATTAAAAAAAAGATGACAAAAGAGAGGATGATGCGCCGCTGCAAAATGGCTTTAGCATAACTGATTCTGGTTTTAGCGGTAGTATGGCTTTTGGTCTCATGGAGAAAAAACGCACACAATAGGCAAACGAACCCCAGGACGGACACGGTGCCGAACAGAACCTGATAGCCCCATAGTTCATCGATAATGCTGCCCAGAATGGGGCCCAGGGAAAACGCAACGGTGTTTACCATGCCGGTGTAGCTGATGACTTCGCCGCGTTTTTTAACCGGCGCCGCGTCGGTGATGAGGGTGATGGAGGCGGTACCAAACGCCGCCAGGCCCAAACCGTGAAAAATGCGGATGGGGATCAGCGTTGCGATGGATTGGATAAACAGATAAAGCAGCGGTGAAATGACAAAAATGAGAATGCCGATGATCAACACGATTTTACGGCCTACCGAGTCGATTTGTCTGCCGATGAGCGGTCGGAACAGCAGCACCCCCAACGCAAAAGCGCTCATGACCATGCCCACTTGCGATTTGTTGCCCCCAATGTCGATGAGATAATTCGGTAGGGTGGGTAAAAGCGAAGACAGGCTCAAAAAGAACAACACCCGTGTGCTCCAGTTCAGGATGAGCTGCCGGGTGATCAGTTTGTCAGAGGTCGTCATTGCCGGATGATTTTTCGGGTCAAGATAATATATCGATACAATTCAGCAGGTTTTAAGTAATTTGCTTGCTCAATATAAAATCTTTTTCGCAACTTGCAAGACATTCGTTCGGGTTAGAAATTATAGGCGCTTAACTTCAGATTTTTTTGTTGATTTTCATGCTTTATTCTGTTAATTTAAAACATGAATGACCGAATACCCTACTTTATGTTCATCTTTCTGTTCTCACTGGTGTTTTTGTCTGCTTTGCACGGGCAGCGGAGAACAGCCACCCATCATGAGAAGCTTCGAAAAATACGAGCAGACATTCAAAAAGTCGAAAAAGAAATCGCGGCCAGTGAAAAGAAGGCCTCCTCCGAATTGTATCTGCTCACCAATTTAGATTTGGAAATCGATTTGACTCAGAGCTTCATCCAGAGTCTGAAAAAAGAGCAAAAGAAAAAAGAAAAGCAAATCACCAAAATCGAGCAAAATCTCAAAACTACTCAGGAAGAGCTCAATCGTTTAAAAGACATATTAAAAAAACGGCTGGTGTATTTTTATAAATACGGTCGCATGAAGGATCTGGAGCTGCTGCTGACGGCGCGCTCCATCAATAAAGGGCTGCTGTGGCTGGAATATCAAAAACGCATGTCGCAGCAGGATTTTCGCAATTATCAAAAGATAAAAGAAAAGCAAGCCCAGATAACCGTCGACAAAAATTTGTTGACCATCGAGCTTGCAGAAAAACGCAAGCTGTTAAAAACCAAGATCAGGGAAGAACAAAATTTAAAGAACAAGAAAGCCGAGCGGCAAAAAATACTGCGCAAAATTCAAAAAGACACCGCTTTTCTGAAACAGGAATTGCAAGCAAAGGAAAAAGCGGCTGAAGATATTCAGAAGTTAATTGCTCAACTCGAAGCCGCTGCCGCTACCGAACGCCTGATCGATCCGGGTACGCCATTTGCCGAGCTCAAAGGCAAAATGCTCTGGCCGGTTAGGGGAAAAGTCATCACCCGTTTCGGGAAGTATCGACACCCGGAATTGAAAACCGTCACGGAAAATCTCGGCATCGATATTCAGGCGGAGATGGGCACACCCATACAAGCGGTGGCAAGCGGAAAAGTCACAGTCATTACCTGGCAACGGGGTCGTGGCAATCTGATCATCATCAGTCATTATGGCGGGTTTTATTCGGTTTACACGCATCTGGAAGCGATCCTGGTGGACATGTTCGACGAAGTGACCCTGGGCCAGATCATCGGCAAAGTCGGCGAGTCGGGTTCATTGCGGGGTCCCATGCTGCATTTTGAGCTGTGGCAGGGCCAACAAAAACTGAATCCTGAAAACTGGCTCAGTAGATAATCGTGAAATAAATTTGAAATCCGTACACCGGCATGGGCCAAGTTGAAAGAAGCGAATTTATGGCATTTGATAAGATAATCGGACAAAATCGCGTGAAGGAATTTTTTCAGAAGGCGTTTACCAGCGGCCGCCTATCCCATGCCTATCTTTTTGTGGGCGAACGTGGCGTGGGGAAAGTCGCCATGGCGGTGGAATTGGCCAAAGCTCTCATCTGCCCGGATGGTTTGAATTGCCAGAAAGGCGCCTGTACGGATTGCAGTCGCATTTCTAAGCTCAATCATCCCGATGTGCATCTTATTTTTCCGGCACCCGCTAAAATAAAAGAGGATGAACATCAAAAAATCGTTGCCAGCGTAGCGGCAGACCCATACCAGCGACTGGAGCTCTGGGCCAACCCTTCGATTTCCATTGAACGCATTCGCGATGTTCGGCACACCTCTTCGTTCAAATCTTTTGAGGGTAAAGGGCGTGTGGAAATCATCGTCGATTGCGAAAGAATGACCACCGAAGCCGCCAATGCCTTGCTAAAAATATTAGAAGAGCCGCCCGATAAAATGTTTATCATCATGATTTCTTCCAGACCGAGCCTGCTGTTGCCGACCATTGTCTCCCGATGTCAAAGCATCAAATTCGATCCCCTGAGCGTGGAGGACATTGAAACGGCTCTTCAAGAGCGCAATTCGGTGGCCGAAAAACAGGCGCGTTTGATGGCACGTTTGGCCGGCGGCAGTTATCGCCATGCTTTGGATTTGCTGGATGATAATTTACAAGAAATGCAGACCAAAGCTCTGGAGCTGTTTCGAAAATCCGTTCAAAACGAATTTACTCAAATTTTATATATTGAAGATATCTTGCAAACCGTGCAGCGAGATCAAAAAAAGGTCAAGGAGCTGTTAACGCTTTTGATTATCTGGTTTCGAGACGCCCTGATTTTTAAAGAGACCGATGGCCAAACCGATGATAATCTCATAAACTTAGACGAGTTAGAAGTTCTCAGCAATTTTACCAAACATTTTCCCAATGCGGACATGCACAGCGCGGTGCAGGAAATTGAAAAAGCATTGGAGCTGATGGAACGAAACGTCCAAATAAATCTTATCTTAATTGTTCTACTGAATAAATTGCGTAATTACATCAGGAGATAGATCATGAGCAGTAATATTATCGAGATAAAATTCAAAGGTGAGCGGCGCGCGTTTTATGAAAATAATCAGCAGGTACCGTTTAAAGTAGGCGATTTTGCCATTGTGGAAGCAGATAAGGGCGTGGATTTGGGTCGCGTAAATCAGATTACCCCGCTGCTGCACCCCGATATAGATAAATTATCTTTGAAAAAGGTGATTCGCAAATCCACTCAGCAGGATTTGCTGAAGTATCAGGAAAATCAAGCGCAAGAGTTGAGCGCGTTTGACAAATGCAAAGTGAAAGTCAGCAAACACAATTTGAACATGAAACTGGTGGATTGTGAATATCAGTTTGATAAAAACAAGATCACTTTTTACTTTACTTCAGACCAGCGCGTGGATTTTCGCAAACTGGTGCGGGATGTGGCTCGCGTCTTTCGAACCCGCATTGAATTTCGGCAGATCGGCGTGCGCGACGAAGCTCGAAGACTGGGCGGCTTCGGCGTTTGCGGCCGGAAATTGTGCTGTTCTTCCTGGATCAAAGAGTTTACCCCCATCACCACCCAGGCTGCAAAAGAACAGAACCTGCCGCTTAATCCCACCAAACTGGCCGGCGTTTGCGGCCGGCTCAAATGCTGTCTGGTGTTTGAACGGGATTTCTACAATCAGGCCATTGAACAATTCCCGCATCTGGCCAAGACCATTCAGACCGAATACGGAGAGGGTCTCATTTCCAACATCGACATTTTTAATGAAAATGTGATCGTGCTGTATCCGGATGACACCACGGAGATTTTTCCTTTAGATTATGTGAGAGACAAAATTCAGGAATGCGACAACGATTGTGTGCCATCAGTAGATGAAATAAAAGAGGCAAATTAGTTTTTTAAGAGAATCGTGATTGGCGAGCAACGGTACATCTGTGGAGAAAAATGTTCCGTTAGCATTGTTTAAACTTGTGTTTCAGTCGCGATTCCGACCAACATAAGATCACCCGAAAGAGGCCAGATTGACAACAAAAAAGAAAATTTTGGTTACCAGCGCATTGCCGTATGCCAACGGGCCGCTGCATCTGGGGCATTTAGCCGGCGCGTATTTACCCGCCGATATTTATGTGCGCTACCAGCGGCTGAGGGGCAGCGACGTGATTTATATTTGCGGTTCCGATGAACATGGCGTACCCATCACCATCAAAGCCGAGCAGGAGGGCGTCCGCCCGCAGGTCATAATCGATCGTTATCATGAGCTGAATAAACGTAGCTTTCAGAGGTTTGGCATCAGTTTTGACAATTACTCCCGCACTTCGCTTCCGGTGCATCATCAAACAGGTCAAGAGTTTTTTCTGGATCTGCACCAGAAAGGCATTCTTAAAAAGAAAAAAGACCGGCAATTTTATGATGAAGAGGCTGAGATGTTTTTGCCGGATCGCTATGTGGAAGGCACCTGCCCCAACTGTGGGTTTCCTGAAGCGCGCGGCGACCAGTGTGAGCATTGCGGTAGCGACCTGAATCAAATTGAATTGATCAATCCCAAAAGCAAAATCTCCGGCAAGAAGCCGGTTTTACAAGAAACTTTTCACTGGTATTTTCCCCTGGGCGATTTCCAGGAGCGGCTCCAGAAATATCTCGATAGCCATCCCGAGTGGAAAGAGAACGTGAAAAATTATTGCTACGGCTGGTTCAAACAAGGATTGAAAGATCGGGCGGTGACCCGCGATTTGAATTGGGGCATCAAAGTACCGCTGGCTAAAGCCGAAAATAAAGTGCTCTATGTCTGGTTTGAAGCGGTACTCGGTTACATCTCTTCAACCAAAGAGTGGGCTGCAAATGGCGGTCAGCCCGATCGCTGGAAAGACTACTGGCAGAATGAAAATTGTCAACTCATTCATTTCATCGGAAAAGACAACATTGTGTTTCACGCCGTGATGTTTCCGGCGATTTTGATGGCAAAAGGCGATTATGTGTTGCCGGCCAACGTACCGGCTAACGAGTATCTCAATATCGAACGACAGAAATTGTCCACCAGTCGCAATTACGCCATCTGGCTGAATGAGTATCTGGACGCGTTTCCAGTGGACCCGCTGCGGTACTGTCTGGCTTCCATTTCACCGGAAACCAAAGACGCCGATTTTTCCTGGAAAGATTTTCAAACCAAAAACAACAGCGAATTGGTGGGCATTTTGGGCAATTTTGTAAACCGCTCGCTAACCTTTGTGGAAAAATATTTCAACCGGCAGGTGCCGCAGCAAAATCAGCTCGATGACGCCGACCGGGAAATGCTGGCACGCATTGCCGCGGCGCCTGAACGCATCGGCCAGGCGCTGGAAACATTTTCCGTGCGCCAGGGGTTGCGGGAATTCATGGACGTCTGTCGCGACGCCAATAAATACTTCAATGATCAGGCGCCCTGGCAAACGGTGAAAACCGATCTGAACAAATGCGCCACCACGCTGAATATCTGCATTCAGGTTTCCAAAACGCTGGCCGTGACCATGGAGCCCTTTTTGCCGTTTTCCGCTGAAAAGCTCTGGCGGCTGCTTAATTTGGAAGACAGTGTGCACCAGCAAGAGTGGTCCGAAGCCGGAAAGAATTATCTGCCCGTGGGTCATGTTCTCAATAAAGCGGAAATATTATTTTCAAAAATCGAAGACGACGTCATACAGCGAGAAATGGAAAAATTACATACCGGTGCTGGCCAGGGAACGCCAGTCGGGGCAAGTCAAGAGGAGGGAAAATTGTCAGAAGATAAAGTTAATTTGATTTCCATCGATCAATTCAAACAGGTCGATCTGCGCGTGGCTCAAATTCTCCTGGCGGAACGGGTGGAAAAAGCGGACAAATTACTGCGTCTGGAAATTGAGCTCGGCGGCGAAAAGCGTCAAATCGTGGCCGGCATTGCGCAGCACGTGCAGCCGTCTGAACTGACGGGCAAAAAAATCGTGGTGGTGGCGAATCTGGAACCCGCTAAAATCCGCGGGTTGGAATCGCAGGGCATGCTGTTGGCGGCAGAAGATGAAAGCGGAAATTTGAGCCTGGTCACCGTGGACCAAGACATCGCTGCCGGCGCAAAAATAAATTAACCATCGACCAAATACTTCTCTTGCTGCTTCGAAGCGCGTTCTCGCTTTTGCAGCCGTCAGAGGGGCTGCTTGTGGGAGAGCGGTCACTTTTCCTTTTTATTCGTGGTTTTAAACATAGGATGAAAGTCGTTCAATGTTGATAGATACGCATGCGCATCTTTATTTTGGTCAGTTTGACGGCGACCGCGCGCAAGTCATCCAGCGCGCCCTGCAGGCGGGGGTCAAATGCATCATCAATATCGGGGTGGATTTGCCCACCAGCAAAACCTGCATCGAGATGGCTGAAAAACAGGCGGGTTTGTTGGCCGCCGTGGGCATTCATCCCAACGATGCGGCAACTGTGCAGGAGCGGGATTTCCAGGAATTGCAGCGTTTGGCGAGGCATCCGGCGGTGGTGGCCATCGGGGAAATCGGGCTGGATTTTTATCGGCAGAGCAGCGAGGACGAGGTGCAAAAGAAGGTATTTCGTCGCCAGGTTCGATTGGCCAGAGAAGTGGGTTTGCCCATCATCATCCACAATCGTCAGGCGGGCAGAGAAATCGTGAAAATCTTGCAGTCCGAAGAAACCGATGGGTTGACCGGCGTGTTTCACTGTTTTTCCGAGGGTCCGGAAGTAGCCGAGGCCGTGCTCGATCTGGGATTTCATATTTCCTTTACGGGCAATTTGACCTTTAAAAAATCAGCGCTGCCGGAAGTGGCAAAATCGGTTCCTTTGAACCGTTTGCTTCTGGAGACCGATTGTCCCTTTCTGTCGCCAGAGCCCCGACGCGGCCGGCGCAATGAACCGGCAAACGTGGTTTACATCGCACAAAAGCTGGCAGAGATTAAGCAATGCGATGAGGTTGAAGTGCAGAGGACAACCACGCAAAACGCCGTGCACTTGTTTAATCTGGGTGATAAGGAAATGGAATGAACGGACTGAAATTTCGTCCTAAAAAAAGCCTTGGGCAAAATTTTTTGGTGGACGAAAATATCGCCCGGAAAATCATCCAGTGTTTAGCCCCAACTCCGAACGATGTCATTTTGGAAATCGGCGCCGGTTTTGGGGTTTTGACTAAATATCTCGTTTCGGAAGTGAAACAGTTGGTGGCGGTTGAAATCGATAATCATCTGTTCGAGAAATTGCAGCTGGCTCTGGGTTGCCACAAAAATGTCACTTTGATTCATGACGACATTCTGAAAATCGACTTAAAAGGCTGCTTTCCTGAGCAGGTAAAAATAAGAGTGCTGGGAAACATTCCCTATCATATCACCAGTCCGGTGCTTTTCGAGATTTTCGATTTTCGCCATCGGGTGGAGGACATGATTCTCATGGTACAAAAAGAGGTGGCACAACGCCTTGCCGCAGCGCCTGGAAATAAAGAATACGGCATTTTGTCGGTATTCAGCCAATTGTTTTCAGATGTGCGAATTTTATTTCATGTGTCAAAAAACGTGTTTAAGCCGCAGCCGGAAGTGGACTCGTCCGTGGTACGCTGGGATTTTTATCGATCACCACAATTGATGGTAAAGGATTTTAAATTGCTAGATAAAATCATTCACAGGGCTTTTCAGCAGCGAAGAAAAATGTTGCGCAGGTCATTACGAAATCTGCCTGAAATTGCTGGCAAACTCAACTGTCTGGATTTTAATTTAGAGCAGCGACCCGAGGAGCTCAGAGCGGAGGAGTTCGTGCGATTAGCAAATTTACTGAGTGAATAATGGAAGACACAGATTTAAAAAACATTCTCGATGACATTGAATATTTAGCCGCTGAAAGAGACGACCGCATGATCGCCAACATTTTGGTTGGCAACCATCCGGCGGACATCGCCAATATCATTCGCAATCTCTCGGATGAACACATTCAATACGTCTTCGGTTTACTGGATGCGGATTCCGCCTCCGATGTGCTGCTTGAGCTGGACGACGTCTCGCGCGACAAACTGGTAGCTGAATTGCATCATGAACGGCTTTCCGAAATCGTGGACGAGATGGATTCGGACGACGCCACGGATATCGTCGCGGAGCTGCCGGACGAAGTGGCAGAAAAAGTGCTGGAATCCATCGACGAAGAAGATTCGGAAGAGGTCAAAGAGCTGCTGCGCCACGAAGAAGACACCGCCGGCGGCATCATGGCGTTGGAATTCGTATCGGTGTACGAAGATACCTCCGTGGACGAAGCCATTCAGGAAATCCGTACCAAAGCCGAGGAAGTCGAAGAGCTGTACAACATCTGGGTGGTGAACAGGGAGAACGTACTGGTGGGGGTTTTATCCTTGAAAAAATTGATTCTCGCCCGGCCGAATGAGATAGTTAAAAATATCATGGAGCGCGAGGTCGTGAGGGCGCCGGTGGAAATGGACCAGGAGCAGGTAGCGAATATTTTCAGGCGTTACGATTTGGTGTCGTTGCCGGTTGTGGATTCGGCTGGTAAGTTGGTGGGCCGTATAACCATTGATGACGTCGTCGATGTGATGGAGGAAGAAGCTTCGGAAGACATGCAGAAGATGGCGGGTTTGACCGATGAAGAAGAAATCCGTGAAACTTCAGCGTTCAAAATTTCTATGGTGCGTTTGCCCTGGCTGCTCATCGCATTTGTAGGTGAAATGTTTTCAGCGATAGTTTTGAATTACTTCGAAGCCTCCATTCAAAAAGTGTTTGTAGCGGCTCTATTTATTCCGTTGATGATGGCCATGGGCGGCAACTCCGGCATCCAAGCAGCGACCATTGTCGTGCGCGGCCTGGCGCTGGGAGAACTCAACCCGGCTGACACGCTAAAACGACTAAAAAAGGAATTTCGGGTTTCGTTGCTAAACGGGTCGGTTTGTGGGATCTTGCTTTTTGGCGTGGTAACTTTTTTTGGAGAACCGCGATTCGGCGTCATTTTAAGTCTTGTGATGTTGATGGTGATTTTGAACGCCGCATTTGTGGGAGCCAGTGTGCCGTTGGTGCTCAAGCGACTGGGCGTGGATCCGGCCATTGCCACCGGCCCATTCATCACCACATTCAACGACGTGATCGGTTTGTTTATTTATCTCGGATTGATCACTCTAACTCTGCAGTATATGTAAAATGTCTCTCCGCAAGACCGAAGCCATCGTGCTGAAATCACTGCGTTTTCGAGAAACCAGCAAGATTTTAACGCTCTACACCCGGGCTTTCGGTAAAATGAAAGTGATCGCCAAAGGTGCCCGCAGTGCCAAAAGTCGATTTGGCGGCAGCCTGGAGTTGCTCAATTACATTTCGGTGGTTTTTTATGAAAAAGAAACGCGTGATCTACAACTGCTGAGTCAAGCCGATATCATTCAGTCCTTTCCGGCCATCAAGCACAACCTGGAAAAAACCGCCATCGCCATGGCTGCCGGCGAACTGCTGGAGCGATTGGAGGTGGGCGTTTCCCCCAATTCCCGCATGTTCAAACTACTGCTGGAGGTTCTCAACGGCATAGACAACGCCCAGGCGCGCCCCATGCATTGTTTTCAGGCCTTTCAGGTGCGTTTGCTGAGTTTGTCGGGGCTCGCACCCGAGCTCAAAAAATGCATGCGCTGCCAGAAATCCAGCCCCAACGAGGTCTTGATTGACATCGCACATGGCGGTTTTCTTTGCACAAAGTGCCGGCAGGCGACTTCGCCAGGCATGATTTTGTCACCGGAAACCTTGCATGTGTTGCGCTCATTTCAAAGGTCGCCGATTGCGAAACTGAATGGGCTGAGTTTGTCTGCAGGCGATGAACGCCAGGTGGCGGAATTTTTAGCAGCGTATTTGAAATACCATTTCGATGAGCTGCGGGAGTTGAAATCCCTGGCTTTTTTGAAAAAAATAAAATAAAGTAAGTGCGCGATCTTATCACAGGTGTACAAGCTTCAGAGCCTGTGTGAAAAGTAGATCGAGACAGCTCCAAGCATAAAAACACGTAGATGTTATTCTGGAAGAATCTATTTAATAAACAGCACTTTACGTCCAAACTAAAAAGATTCCTCCTGAATGACAAAAGCGCGGAAGTTGACTTTTCACACAGTCTCTTCAGCTTACCGGGGTGAGGAGGAAAACACACTGAAGTGCCTGTGTAAAAGTCGAAACGCTGACTCAAAACCAAAAACATATTAAATGTAATCCCGCAACCGCGGGCTCTTTTCAATAAACAGCGCCTTACGTTCAATATAAAAAGATTCCTGCGGAGTGACAGAGTAGGTGAATGGTGTGCTTTCACACAGTCTCTGAAGCATGAACACCCTTGATTCTGAACACTTCAACCTGTTGGTCAGACCATTCAACGCTAAATCGTTCAATTTAGGTTACTGTAAGATGTTACCGACTAACCTTCATTTAATCTTAAATAATCGAGAGACGGTTTGAAACTTGCCGAACCTTTGATTGCCGGAACCTTGCGTCAGCGTTACAAGCGATTTCTGGTGGATGTGGAATTGCCTACGGGTCCGGTTCTCACCGCGCATTGCCCCAATTCCGGCAGCATGAAAGGGCTGCTGCAAACCGGCAGTCCGGTCTTGCTTTCGAAAAGCGCTAACCCCAAAAGAAAACTCGCCTACACCTGGGAGCTGGTGCAGGTGAAAAAAAACTGGGTAGGCGTCAATACTTTGAACGCCAACCGCATCGTGCACGAAGCCCTGACCAACCGACAGATTCCCGAATTAACTGAATTTGATGAAATTAAAAAAGAAGCGGTCTGGGAGAAAAATTGCCGGTTTGATTTCCGGCTTCAAAACAAGCGGCAAAGTTGCTTTGTGGAAGTAAAAAACGTCACGCTGGCTGAAGACGGTTGTGCGCGCTTTCCGGATGCCCGTACCGAACGCGGCACCAAACACTTGAATCACCTGATGAAAGTGGTGGCGGCCGGTCACCGCGGGGTCATGTGTTTTCTGGTACAGCGAGCGGATTGTGATCGCTTTCAACCCGCTTTCGATTTGGACCCGGTCTACTCAGAAACCTTGCAATCTGCCTTTCAAAAAGGGGTAGAAATATTAGTGTACAGCACGCGCATTTCGCCTCCTGAAATCAGACTGGCAGGTGCACTCGAGTTTGAACTTTTGCGGTGATTTGTAGTCAAACAAGTGTGGCTCAGTGCTTAATCGAGCCATTTCCAGGTCAGATTTTTAGACAATTTAAAAGGCATAATAACTTATCTCGTTTTTCTAACAATGGTCACTTCCCGATACGGGTTTTAAAAAATTTTCACACATGAAGAAAAAAAGATTTAAACGAAAACGTCAGAAGCGCAAAGTACAAACCAAAAAAAGAACCGCAAAAAACAAAACGCAAGCGGTTTTTCCTGACCAATTTCTAGAACCTGAAATCGATTTGCCAGTTCGGAATGTTTACGACTATTTTTGGGATGAAATATTTTTAGAAGAGGGTGATTTTGAGAATGTGCTGCCAAATCATGAAATTGATTTTCATCAAAATATTCGAGCTTTTTGCAATAAACGGCTTGGCACAAGTGCGGTGAGAATTCTGGAAGCGCTTTATCAGAAAGCCACGGATGTTTTAGTACGCGTGGATTTGGCAAGAAAAATTTATGCTCTGCAAAAAGACTATTTGCAATCTTTTAAAGAATACTCGGACCGCGCACTTATGCTGCTAACGGAGCGAGAAAAATTGTTTGACAAATGGGAAGGAATTTATATATTAGGATGTTTCGGCAGTAAATCGACAATACCATATTTACAAAAAAGGAGAGCGCACGAAACCAATCAACTTTTGAAAAAAACCATGGAACGGGCCATTCAAAAGATCGAAATAAATGCCAAAAAGAAAATCCGTGAAAGGGGATTTTAACAATTGTGGAACGGGAGATCAGGGTTTGCAGTTTCAACAATTGTTGACGTGTTAGTTCCATACCATTTTGGCTACTCGAGAAATATAATTTCTAAAATTTCGTATTGTTTTGTACCGCGCGGTAACACCACCTCAGCAATTTCACCTTTTTTATGATTGATGAGTGCTTTGGCCAGAGGAGAAAGATAGCTGATTATGCCATTTTCGATATCGGTTTCACCTTCACCGAGAATGATGTATTGTTCTACTTCGCCCGTTTCCACATCGCGAATTTTAACCTTTTTTCCCAGCGTTATCGTGTCTGGCGGCATATCTTCTTTGCGAATGATGCGCGCGTTCATAAATCTTTCTTGTAGTTGACCCAACTTGGCCATGTAATTGGCTTGTTTGTTTTTTGCGGCTTCGTATTCAGCATTCTCGCGCAAATCGCCGTGTTCTCGGGCGGTGGCGATTTCTTTGGCGATATCGTGTTTAATGAATTTTTCTAATTCGTCGATTTCTTTTTTGAGCTTTTGATAACCTGATTCGGTAAAATAATATTGTTTCATAAAGTACTCCCTTGCAGTTAGTGTGAAACGTCCACTTAACGACTTCAATATACAAAATCTATGATTTGAAAACAAGCAGAGTATGAAATTAGAGCAAAAATTTAAAACCGCTTTCACAGAAAAACTGCTGGGTTGGTATCTGAAAAACAAACGCGATCTGCCCTGGCGGAAAACCTCCGATCCCTATAAAATCTGGGTTTCGGAAGTGATGCTGCAGCAAACGCAAGTGGAGCAAGTAATTCCGTATTATGAAAATTTTATTCGAGCGTTTCCCGATATCAAATCTGTGGCAGAGGCGTCACTTTCGGAGGTGTTAAAAATTTGGGAAGGCCTGGGATACTATGCCCGCGCCCGAAATTTAAAGCAGGCCGCGGAAATCCTGCTTCAAAAATATGATGGTAAAATGCCGCCAACTCATGATGACTTGATCAAAATTCCAGGGATCGGCCCGTACACTTCGGCGGCCATCGCCAGCATCGCGTTCAATGAAAGTTATCCGGTGGTGGATGGCAACGTGCTGCGTGTGCTGGCGCGGGTGTTGAAAGTGGAGGAACCGCCGAACATTAAAGCCGTCAAGTCGAAGTTTGTACAGGCCGCCCGGGATTTGCTGCCGGAGGGTCAGGCAAGCAATTTTAATCAGGCGCTGATGGAATTAGGCGCGATCATTTGCAAACCATTCAAGCCGGCGTGCACAAAGTGCCCGATCAATTTCTTCTGTTTGGCTTATCAGACCATGAAAGATCCGGCTCTGCTGCCGGTAAAATCGCAGCCGAAAAAAAAACCGCATTACGATGTGGTGATCGGCATTATCTGGAAGCAAGGAAAAATTCTCATCGACCAGCGGCCTAAAGAAGGCCTTTTAGGCGGTCTCTGGGAATTCCCAGGCGGCAAAAAAGAAGCCGGTGAAACTCTGGAAGAATGCCTGGAAAGAGAAATTCGCGAGGAAATGGCCATTCAAATTCGCGTGCAGGGGCCATTTTTAACCGTGCCGCATTCTTATTCCCATTTCAACATCACTTTGCATTCTTTTCAGTGCCAGTATATTAGCGGTGAACCCCGGCCCCAAAAAGCCATCGACTGGAAGTGGGTGCTGCCTGAAGAAATCGGCAAATACGCTTTTCCCAAGGCAAATAAAATTATTTTGGATGCGCTTCTAAAAAATTTATAATGTCTGTCAAAACCACCACCAAAAAAAAGAAAACCACTTTACCAAACATCAAAATAACCCGTCCCTGGCAGGTTATTTTATTCAACGATGAAATTCACAGCTTTGACGAGGTTATTTTGCAACTTCAAAAAGCGGCCGGCTATTCCGTGCTTGAAGCTACCCGTATCACCTTAGAAGCCCATTTTAAAGGCAAGGCCGTGGCATACAAAGGCGATTTTTCCGCCTGCAACCGCGTGGCCGGCGTGCTGCGCGAAATCGGTTTGCTGGTCGAGATTGAAGGTTGAGGTTGTTTTTTTTCTGGCTTCCTTTGGTTTTTTGCCCTTCTGCTCTTGCTTGATTTTACTTCAAACATTTTCTATCTCACAACTCAAAATTACTCTGAATATGAATGGTAAGTTGCTGAACGATTTCTTGATATTAAGAAAAAGTTCTGGTTTATTTCTCAGGAATGGGAATAACTAATCAAAACCCAAATAGATTTTGCAACCGGATGTATAAAAACAAGATATTAAGTGCCCGGAATTATGAACGCAGAATTGAGCACCTGGCACAAAAATTGATGCGGCAATCAACCCTTGATTTTAAAAGGCGCAAAAGGTTGGTATTTGAATTTGATTTGAAAATCCTGGCCATATTTTGGTACAATTTAAATTTTATGATGTATTTATTTAAGCCCGCAAAAGACTCCATTGCTCCCAAATCTTTTAGATATTTTCAGGGGAGTTAGTGGGCCTTTTTTATAATTATCGGAATCGTCGTTTGTGGTTGTTTACTTTTATGTTTGAATTTCAGGATTAATTAAAAATTCCGATAAAAAGGTTTGCTTTTAATTAGATTTTTGTTATATAAGCAATTGTGAAATGTAAACATAAATTAGATAAATTTAGAAATGAGTATCTCGTAAAAAGTCCAGTTTCGTGTCATCGCGAGGAACGAAGTGACGACGCGATCTCTAAAAATCAATGACTTATCATGGATGAGATTGCTTCGCTTCGCTCGCAATAACAGCACGGAGTACTTTTTACGAGATACTCAGAAATTGAATTACCGCTTTTGAATCTGAAAAATTAGCTTACAAAAACATTAATGATTTGAAGGAGGATCCCATTGAAAATAGGCATACTAAAGGAAATCAGTGCAGGTGAGACGCGCGTGGCGGTGGTGCCTTCCATGGTTTCGCTTTTAACGAAAGATAATCACCAAGTGTTGGTTGAATCGAAAGCAGGTATCAACGCTTTCTTTTCAGACGAAGAATACGAAAAGGCTGGCGCCAGGATAGTTCCCGACACCAAAGCTTTGTACGAAGAAGCGGATATCCTTTTCAAATTTCAGGCTCCACAAAAACATCCCAAACTCGGTAAGCATGAAATCGAACTGCTCAAAAAGAAGTCTTGCTTGATTTGTTCCTTGCCGCCCCTCACTCACAAGGAGCTGGTGCCCAAACTGCTCAAGCGGGGGGTGACAAGCTTTGCCATGGAATATCTTCCCCGCATCACCAAAGCCCAGAGCATGGACATTCTCAGCTCCATGTCTACCATTGCCGGCTACAAAGCCGTTTTAATGGCCGCAGACAATTTGGGTAAATTTTTTCCGCTGCTGATGACGGCAGCGGGAACCATTCCGCCAGCCAACGTTTTAATTCTTGGGGCGGGGGTGGCCGGTCTGCAGGCTATTGCTACAGCCAAGCGATTGGGGGCAAAAGTGGAGGCGTTTGATCCGCGACCGGCGGTGCGCGAGCAGGTGGAGAGTCTTGGCGCTTTGTTTCTAGAAATGGAATTGATCGAGGATGTCGAAACCGCCGGCGGTTATGCCAAACAGCAATCCGAAGAATTTCTATTAAAAGAACGAGAAGTGATTTCCTCGCGGCTTTCAAAGGTAGATGCCTTGATAACCACTGCGCAAATTTTTGGCAAACCTTCGCCGCTGCTGGTGACGGAAGAAATGGTAAAAATGATGAATCCCGGCTCGGTGATCATCGACTTAGCTGCAGCGGAAGGGGGCAACTGTGAACTGTCGGAAGTGGACAAAATGGTCGAAAAACACGGTGTGAAAATTTACGGTGCGGTAAATCTGGCTCGAACGGTGCCGTTGCATGCCAGTCAAATGCATTCAAAAAATATCATCAATTTGTTCAAGCATCTTTTTCAGGCGGAGGATCATGCTCTGGATTTTGAGGATAAAATCACCAAATCTACCTGCATTACTCACGACGGAGAAATCGTCAATGAAATGGTTCGCAAATCATTAAATGAGGAGAATTAGAATTTATGACAGATCCAATGTTAATTTCAATTTATATTTTTGTGTTAGCCATTTTTATCGGCTTTGAAGTGATCACCAAAGTGCCGCCACTCTTGCACACGCCGCTGATGTCCGGCTCCAACGCGATTTCGGGCATTACCCTGGTGGGCGCTTTGTTGAGCGCCGGTTCGGGTCACTCTTTCCTTGCCACCATGCTCGGTTTGTTTGCGGTTATTTTCGCCACTGTAAATGTCGTCGGCGGTTTTATGGTAACCGACCGCATGTTAGAGATGTTCAAAAAAGGCAAAGATAAAAAACAGGGAAGGGAAAATAAAATATGATCACGATTACGAATATCGTTTATTTGTTATCGGCTGTACTCTTCATTTTGGGCTTAAAAAATCTCGGCTCACCCAAAACCGCCCGCCGTGGCAACTTGCTGGCCATGCTGGCCATGCTGCTTGCGATTCTGGTAACTTTGATCGATCAAAAGATTCTCGATTATACTTACATCATTGCCGGTCTGGTAGTGGGCTCTGCTATCGGCGCTTTTGCTGCAAAAAAAGTACAGTTGACGGAAATGCCGCAGATGGTGGCGCTGTTCAACGGATTTGGCGGCGGCGCTTCAACCATGGTAGCGGCCGCGGAATACTTTCAATTGTCCGCGCAACCCCACACCAACGATTTGATTACCATCGCGTTAAGTATTCTCATCGGTACCGTGACTTTCTTCGGCAGCTTAATCGCGTTTGCCAAGCTGCAGGGCATCATGCGCGGCGCCCCGATCACCTACCACGGTCAGCATTTCGTCAACGGCTTTTTGATCACCGCCATCGTGGTGATGGGCGTCATTTTAGTGATGAACCCGACCATGTGGACCGTGATTATCGCCCTCCTGATTTTGTCGGCCATTTTGGGAGTCCTTTCCGTGATCCCCATCGGCGGGGCCGATATGCCGGTGGTGATTTCCTTGCTGAATTCGTACTCCGGTTTGGCCGCGGCAGCTACAGGATTTGTGATTTCCAACAGCGTTCTCATCATCAGCGGAGCGCTGGTGGGCGCATCCGGTCTCATCCTCACCAACATCATGTGTGTGGCCATGAACCGCTCGCTCGGCAACGTGCTATTTGCGGCTGTCGGTACGGACGATAGTACCACAGCCAGCGGCGGCGAGCAGAAAACCGTCACTCGTTACACCGCGGAAGACGCCGTAATGATGCTGGACAACGCCCAGTCGGTGATCATCGTACCCGGCTACGGTCTGGCAGTAGCCCAGGCACAGCACGTTCTGCAGGAAATGGCGCAAATCCTGATGGATCGCGGCGTTCAGGTCCGGTACGCCATCCATCCGGTGGCGGGCCGCATGCCCGGTCACATGAACGTGCTTTTAGCCGAAGCCAATGTGTCGTACGATTTGCTGTTTGAAATGGATGCCATCAACGATGATTTCCAGAACACCGATGTCGTTTTGGTTATCGGCGCCAATGACGTCATCAATCCCGCGGCGCGCTACAAAAAAGACAGCGCGCTCTACGGAATGCCCATCCTGAATGTGGATCAGGCGCGCACGGTGATGATCGTCAAACGCAGTCTCTCGGCGGGATTTGCCGGCGAGGACAACGAGCTGTTTTACGATGAAAAAACCATGATGCTGTTCGGCGACGCCAAAAAAATGGTCACCGAAATCGTGCAGGTATTGAAAAGTTGATTTATAGAATAATCATTACCAGGAAAGCCATGCCACTCAATCGGCGTGGCTTTTTTGTTTGAGGAATGGGTGATCAAAGGAATGGGGCATTGGACTATTTTTTGAATCTTCCTTAGCCAAATACAACAAAATCAAAGGGGCTTTAAATGGAATTATTAGCCGGTAAAAAAGCGCTCATCACCGGCAGCGGACGCGGCATTGGACGGGAAATCGCTTTGCATTTTGCGCGTGCGGGTGCAGATGTGGTGTTAACCGCTCGCAACGAAAGCCGGTTACGGGCGGTGGCCGAAGAAATTAAAACCCTGAGCAGAAAGGTATTGACGTTGCCCGCAGACATCTGTCAGGAGCAGCAAGTGGCCAACCTGGCCCGCACCGTTTCTGCAGAGTGGGGCGCCCTGGATATCCTGGTGAACAACGCCGCTGCCTTTGCCAGGGGGAACGTGGTGGATCTGGCATCGAGCGATTGGGACAAAGTCATCAACACCAATCTGCGTGGGGCGTTTTTAGTGACGCATTATTTTCTAAAAGATATGATCCAGCAGCAATCCGGAACCATCGTGATGGTTTCTTCGACTTCGGGCAAGCGCGCCGATGCCGGCGGTGCCGCCTACTCCGCTTCAAAGTTTGGCCTGATGGGCCTGGCTCAATCCTTGCTCTACGAAGTGCGCCAGCACAACATTCGCGTGGTGGTGGTGAGTCCCAGCCTGGTGGATACGCGAGTGATGGCGTACGACCAGATAGCAAGCGAGGGCAAACCCAACTTCGACAGTTCATTCTAAGCAAAAAAAAGTTTGAGCCTGAGAGTTCT
>JBHHXN010000075.1:0-23746 GCA_046757025.1 bacterium | reverse complement strand
GGCGCCTTATCAAGGCTTGAGCCGTATGCTGGGAAACTGGCAAGTACGGTTCTTAATGGATGAGCGCTTACGACCACATAGGGAAACCGGCTGGTTCGAGTGGCCTCACACTGAAGCCATGCGACGGTGTGTTCGAAGGCCCGAACGGTACCCATTATGGGTTTAAGTGGCAGGATAAGTAAGGTTTGTTTGCGAGCGGAGAGAACGCCGACCTTAATGGAGGCGACTCTTTAGAGTAGCTACTTCGCTTTGGCAACATTTTCTGAACATCCAGTTGGTCTATAACCAACCAGTCCAACCGAACCGCCTTGGTACGTGATCCGTATGCCGGGTGGTGTAGCAGGGGTGGAGTCGTGAGGCTACCCCTATGCTGATTAAGAGCTAATCGCTAAATTAACTGTCCGCCCTTTTCCAAAAACACCCGAAATGGACCCTTCAGTAAAAATTCTTACACAGGCCTCTGGGGCACGGCTCAGTGTGTTCACTTCAGGGTGATTTACAGGATAAGAATTTCCATCCGGTACATCCAGTAAATCTTGTCAATCCTGTCAAAAAATAAGGACCTCTCTGAGCAGCATACCCACCTTATTCAACATAGGGCCTTAAAATTGTTCTATCAATACCAAGAAAATAGATCAAATCTCCGAACAAAGGCATTAAGCGCATGCGCAAAAAACGCACACGGCTTGTGACAATCGAACCCCGTAAAATCAATTGCCACTCAAGCATACTAAACTGCCTGACTACTCTTCGCTCTCTCCCTTCAAAATGATATTTAAAATCGAATTCAAGAACACCGCCAGAAGCACCGCTAACACCACCGTGTTCGTCAATAACAATTTCAAAAAGGCCGGCAGCGCTGCCAGCCAGGCTTCGCCTAAAACATACTTTGTGTTAATGGGGATACCGATGGCGCAGACCAGAGTCATGCCCACGATAAATTGGTTGGCGCTGGTGCTTTTAGCGGCGTTAACCAGCTTTATTCCAGAAATAACAATCATGCCGCACACAATGATAAAAACCCCACCCAGCACGGAACGCGGCATGGCCACCAGCAAAGCGCCAAATTTTGGACATAATCCATACAACATCAAAATTACCGCGGCGATTTGCACCACAAATCTGCTGGCCACGCGGGTGGTAGCGATGATGCCGATATTCTGGGTATAGCTGGTACAGGGCAGTCCGCCAAAGATGGCCGCGACCACCGAACCCAGTCCTTCCGCAAAAATCCCGCGGTTCATGTGGCGAACTTTGTAGGTTTCTCCCGCTACCGCGCAGGTGGCGGCATAATCGCCCAGCGATTCCACCATGGAGCCAAAATAGCCGGCTAAAATCGCTAAAATAGCTGCCAGGCTAAATTCCCAGCCAAATCCCGGTCCACCGTAAGGAAACCATTTCGGCAATGCAAACCAGGGTTTTTCCGCCACCAGCGACCAGTTGACCCGACCGAAAACACCGGCCACACCCAGACCAATCACCCAGATGGAAATGAAAATGGCCGCGCGAGAGAGGAGACCATGCAAAACTTTTTGAAATTTCAACTGAAGAACAAAGATCAATAAAATAACCAGTCCGGCAAACAAAAAATTGACCGCACTGCCATCGCCAAAGGTCAAACGTACGGCCAATTGACCGAGCGCCATGCCGATGCTGATCACCACCACGCCCGAAACCACCACCGGAAAAAATCGTCGTAAATATTTCAGCACTCTAGAAGCGCCGACGAGCATTTCGATTAGCCCGCCGATAAAAACGCCGCCCCAGATGGCCGGTGCGCCCAGTTGACTGCCGATTGGAGCGAGCGTACCTGTGAGCGTCGCCGAGGGACCCTGAATGATCGGCAGACGATTGCCGAACGTCGTCTGCAGCAGCGTGGCGAGGCCCATGGCGAACAAGCAGTAATTGATAAACTGCGCTTTCTCCGCCGCCGACATACCGATGGCCGCAGCAACGGCCAGGGGCAACACAAAGGGCGAAATGTCCACCAGGGTGTGCTGCCAGCCGTAGAGCAGGCTTTCCCACCAGGTACCCGGCCTTTCATCGATGGTATAAACCGGTTTCTGAATGACGGGCGTGCTTTCCCAGACCGCCTCATCGTAAGAATTTGTTTTCAGCATTTGGGGGATTCCGTGTTTTTTCTCCCGAAGATTAAAGCAATCCGCCATGCGGTGTCAGAAATGCCGCGACCATAATGGTGAGAACGAATACCCAGATTCCAGCATACAGCGGAATAAAATACTGTCGCCTGCGCAACATTTCTGGAAACTTAATTTCTTTGCCGGCAAATTTGCCTCGTGGTTTGCTGGGAAAAAAGAACGTCTTGTAGGTTTCCGTGGTGGCTATGGTATATCCCAGAGCGCCAAAGGTAATGAACAAGTAGTTGTCTGTAAAGTTAGCCAGAATAAAGGCGTAAAAAATGGCAATGAGCGGACTGCGAAAAAATTTCAAAATCTCAAAGCCTTCTTTTGGGGCGTCTTTCCAGGCGCCGCCAAACGCGGAGATCCAGCCGCCAATGCTGCCGATGGTGACCACAAATAAAAGCCCGGGAATATTCAAATTCATTTTCTGTAGGTAGAACACGCCGTACACGGTCAGCACTTCTCCCATGAAATAAACCGCCCCCGCCGACAGCCGAATAACCCGGCTCTCCACCACACTGCCTCTAAAACTCAACTGCATTGGGATGAAGTATTTCGACTGATCTTCTTCCCGTAAAAAAGTTTTGTAGAATTCCACCAGGGCGCGCTCAATCACGTAGGTGAATCCGAACAATATCGCCAGATTGGGAACGTGCGTTAAATCAAATCTGGTGACAAACACGACTAAAATCGCAATGATTCCACCTAAAATGGTGCTGCGAAAATATTTGCGCCAGGTAAATCCCTCGTGAGGAGCGTCTTTATACATACCCCAGGTTGAGGTGTGCAGACCCGCAAGTAAACCGACCGCGACTGCCAGTAGCCATTCCGTATTTTGCATCTTCCCTCCGTTACTTAGATTTCAGTGATTCATAAACCTCTTCTATAAGCTTCATATCCTGTTCTGCTAAAGCGAGACTGAATTCGGGGCTCCGATCTGATTTAATCGCGGAAAAAAAATCCTGAAACATGGCGCGGTAACCGGCAATGTCCTTGAGTCCGGGAAAAAGGATGGCTTTTTTTGATCCGCGAACAACGATTATGAGACCGTTCGATTCAAACGTCAAACTGCCTGTTGTTCCGTAGATTTTCGAAATGCGCAGCCCTTTAAACAGCGACGGCGTTTCCCAGGAGTAATACAAAGATCCCACAGGACCTTCTTCATATTTAAAATTGACCAGAATACTTCTTTCCAATTGTGTTTTAGAGCCGGGGCAAAACCCCTGGACGGATTTTATGGTAAATCCAAGGTTGGCCATGAAGTTGACCCAGTGAACGCCGCCTTCAAACAAGGCGCCGCCGCCAGTTAACGCCGCATCGTCGCGCCAATTGCCGGTGTCTTGCTTTTTCAGGGCATTGACATGAATGAATAGAATTTCCCCAATGAGGTTCTCCGCGATAAGTGCTCGCAGTTTTTTCGCCAAGGGTTTATAAAAATAATTCTCCGCAACAAACACACGGCGGTGCGCATTTTGTTGAGCTTTTCTTACCGCATCAAAATGAGCGGTATTCAAAAAGGGTGGCTTTTCCACAATGACATGTTTGTCAGCTTGCAGCGACTGCAAGGTCAAATCCAGATGCTGATTCGGGGGCGTAGCGATTAAAATGACGTCGATGTCATGGGCGGAGATAGCGGCGTCATAAGAATCAAAGCTGCCAGCCCCTTTAAACTGGCGATTGAATTCGGCAGCTTTACCGGCATCACGACTGGCGTAAAAACACCGAACCGCATTTTTGAAAGACTTCAGAGTTTTGCTGTGCAGTCTGGTTGCAAATCCACAACCCAGAAAGGCTAAATTTAATTCACTTTGAGGATTGGACAAATGGCTCAATGCACTGGACTTGGCTTTTTGACAATATACTCCCCGACGCGCAACGCGTTGGCTGAAATAGTCAGGCTGGGATTAAGCCCGCCGGCGGTGGACATGAAGCTGCCATCCACCACAAAAAAATTGCTCATTCCACGAAATTGACAGTACTGGTCCAGCGCAGAGGTGGCCGGATCTTCCCCCATTCTTACGGTGCCCGCTGCATGGGAAAAAGTTTTTATTTTGTGCACATAGCACGCCACCGCGCCGGCTTTAAATAAAATTTTCCGGGCTTTTTTCAATAAAGCCTTGCGGGCGGCATAATCGCGCTTGCTGTACTGATGCGTAACCAAAAGCTGCGGCAAACCGAACTTGTCGGTTTGACTGCGATCTATGGTAACCCCGTTCGAAAATCGCGGCTGGTCTTCAGCAATCACCACGATGCCGGTCAGCCGCGGCACAATGCGTTTCAGAAATTTGCTCAACAGTTTTGGCACCATGGCCTCGATCAATCCAAACGGCGGAGTTTGCATTTGCTGCATGTTGCCCAATTTGCCCTGTGGATATTTTATGGAAGGATGACCCATGTAATAATCGTTTATGCCGATTTGCTTATGAAACTGATTCGAGTTGTGCTTTCCCCATGGGAAATAACCGAAAACAATGGCATTACAATGTCGCGTCAGGTAACGACCGATGACGCGGCCGCCTGGATTCAATTCATTCAATCCCGAAGCTAAAATGAGGTGCGGTGATGCCAGAGCGCCCGCGGACAGGATATATTTGTTTGCACGGAATTGCACTTTTTCATTTTTCGTCTTATCAAAACAAACCACCCCGCTGATTTGTTTTCCGCTGTGATTCAGCCTAACCGCCACGTGATTGGTTTTGAGCTCCAAGCCCTTTTTTATCAGTTTTGGGATGAGCTGAGTCGCTAAATCATTTTTCGCTTCCAGTGCACACGCGTAAGTGTCACAGGTGGTACATTCTGCGCAACGCTCTTTGCCGTTGTTAGCTGCGTAATTGATGGCCAAAGGCAGACGGAATGGATTCAAGCCCAACTCTTTCGCTGCATCCTTTATCAAACTGGAAGTTGGGGAAAGCCCGTTGAGCGGTTGCGGATAGTCACGGCTTCTGAATGGCTCGGAAGGGTCGTAGCCGGCCTCGCCGGCTATATTGAGAATTTTTTCAGCCTGGCTGTAATAAGGCTCTAAATCGGCATATTTGTACGGCCACTTAGCGCCCGAATCGCCTACGATATGCGATTCGACTTCAAAATCCTCCTTGCGCAAACGCATGGACACCGCGCCGTAAAACACCGACGGTCCGCCCACACAGGTGTAAGCCCCCATGATGGGACTATTGCCGCCCTCCAAAACCCGATAGGGTGTTTCTTTTGAATAATGCTCGGTCAATTCCAACGAGCCATCCGGCGCCCAGTTGTGCAGACCGCGCTTAACCCAATCCCCGCGTTCAAGCATGAGCACGCGCTCGCCGGCGTTCACCAGAACGTTCGCAATCATGGAACCCCCAAATCCACTACCAATTATAATCGTGTCGTATTCAATTTGTGCCATAATGTAATATCATTTAACCAAGCCTCTACATATAAAACGCCACCCGCTTTTATTACAGCGAGGGGCGTTTCATCGGGTGTCTCTAAATATTTAGCTGTAATTTGGTTGCAAAAATAACCTTTTTGACGTAAAAATGCAAGGAATTTTTAGGAGTGCAAAAGGATTCTGTCAATTCGAAACAAGAACAGGCGGGAACGATTCCGATACACGATTACGAAAATCCAAATAAATTAATCGTTTTGAATATTCTTGTGTCAAGCAATTTTATTAATCGGTCAACTAAACCGGCTGGTCTGTGCGGATAACGGTGGTGGATGTCATCATATATTTGTCAGCGCCCGAAAATATTCGCCAGGCCCACGGAAAGAAACGGCAGGTAGGTAATGGACAAAACCCAAATGGCGAAGATGGCGAGAAATGGGATGACCGTTCGCCAGATTTCAATCAAGGGTTGCTTAAACCGCAGCGACGACAGGAAGAGATTCATGCCCACGGGCGGTGTGAGATAACCCAATTCAAGATTGGCTAAAAATATCACACCCAGATGCACGGGATCGATTCCGAAGGATAGGCCGATGGGCACGATCAACGGCACCATCACCACGATGGCCGAAAAAATATCCATCAACGCCCCAACCAGAAGCAGCATACCGTTCAAAATCAGCAGAAATAGCCACTTTGATTGAATGGCACTTTGCACCCACTCGCTTGCCCGTTGCGGCACTTCGGCGTCCACCATGTAAGAAACGAGACCCAAGGCGATTCCCATCACTACCAGCAAAGCACCCACCACCACCGACGATTCGATCATGGCTTTGGGTAAATCCGAGCGAATTTGCAGGTTTTTGTGAAAAACGGCTTCCAAAACGATGGCCCCTAAAGCCGTCAGGGCAGCGGTTTCTACCAGCGTCATCACGCCGCCAAACAAGCCGACGATGACCACGATGGGAAGCAACAAATAACCTTTGGCCTCCCAGGTAGCCGCAGCCGCTTTTCGCAGATCGAATTGTGGTCGAACCAGATCGCGATTACGACCCATGTATTGACTGAAAAAGATTAATAGTAAAATGAGCATTAATCCGGGCACCAGCGCCGCTAGAAAAAGCTTGTCGATGGCCACGTGCCCGTAAACGCCGTAAAGGATCACCGGCAAACTGGGCGGGAAAAGCAATCCTACGGAGCCTGAAGAAGTCAAAAGACCCATGCTAAATTTCTGCTGATGCTTGGCTGCCAGCAATACAGGGAGCAGCAAACCGCCCAGCGCCAGAATGGTGACACCCGAGGCGCCGGTTATGGCGGTAAAGATGGCGCATCCTAAAATGGTCGAAATAGCGGGCCCGCCCGGCAGCCAGCTCGTCCAGGCTTGCACCAGCTTCACCAGGGTTTTCGGTGCGCCGCCGGCGGCTAAAACTGTGCCGGCTAAAGCAAACAAAGGAATGCTCGGTAACACGGGCTGTGTAACCAGTCGATAGGTTTCTGCGGGTAACGCTGCAATCGGAATACCGGCACTGAAAAACAGCAGCAAACCGATCCCCCCCAGTACAGTATAGAGTGGCATTCCCAATAGGGCCAGTACGAGAATGAAAATAACTCCGGGTATATTTACAGCCATTCGGATTTCAGCCGGCATCAATGCGAGCCCTGGCCCCATCATTATTGCCAGAAGGAGCAGGAGTAAGCGCCGACGCCAATTGTACGTGCTTCTAAAAACCGTGCCAAAAGCCATGCAAAAAAACGCCAAAGGCATGGTCAATTGCGCCAGCCACACCGGCAGCCAACCTCCCAGCGATTCCGGGCTGTCCATCTGGTATCTGACCAGTACGAAAGCAGCCCAGGTGAGACACAGCAACACCGCTGCTGCGCCTATGCCGCTCAGAAACATGAAATACGAATCAAAACGGGAAATAGAGAAGACTTCGCTGGTAGCAATGGCCAGATGGCGGCGCCGAAAGGTCGCTAAAATCGCACCCAACAAACCCAGCCAGAGTGTGAGATGCTGCACCCAACCGGCCGCGCCTGGAATACCGATTCCAGCAAACCGCCTCCCCGCGGCTTCCAGCAAAGGAATGAGTACCATGACAAACAACAACAAAGCCATCAAGCCGCGCGCGGAACGAGCGATGGCTTTTTTAATTTTTCGTTTATCGATATAAGCGTAATTTAACGCCAGAACATCAATACCCATTCGTTAACATCTCGTTTGCCGCAGCGTTCAAAGCCTCATCGAACCATTGCTCAGGAACGATGGTACCACGGATTTTGGAGTAGGTGGTCTGCATCACCGCGCGCCATTGTTTTTTTTGATTTTCTGTGGGAGTGATAATTTTGAGTCCATGTTTTTGCATGGCCAGGGTCGCTTCTTTTTCAAGCCGGCGAATCTCTCGCTGCATACGCATGCCGGTTTTTTCGGCACTTTTGCGAAACTTGATGCGCAGGGGTTCGGGGATCTTGTTCCACGATTTCAAACTTATGACAGTGGCTCCGATAAGCGGCGCCCACGGCATGTCGATCATGTATTCGGTAAACGCAAACCACTGGGTGGCCAGTGCCATGATGGGCGTGGTGTTGAACGCGTTGATCATGCCGGTCTGCAAACCGGGTAAAATATCCGTTGCGGATAACGGCACCACATTAAAACCAGCCGATTTCCAAATTTCAACGGTTCTATCATCGCCAGACCATACAAACAACTTCGCTTTTTGCACGGTGTCCACGGTTGGTAATTTATCGGGGACGAAAAAGCGAACCCAGCCGGCGTCACCCCAATTCAGTATGACGAATCCTTTTTCCCGAAACAGCGCTTCCAGTCGGGCGGACATCACGAAGCGCACTCTGTCCAGCGATTCCCAGGAATCCACGGCCATGGGTATGGTTAAGACGTTCACCTCCGGTGCAATTCGACTCAGCCCACCGTTGGTAATCGCTGCGGCATGCAATTGCCCGATGCGTATCTTTCTGACCATATCGGCTTCATCGCCAGCAACCCCGCCGGGGTAAATTCTCAAGACGATTTGGCCGTCGCTGAGCTCTTTCCATTCAGCCGCCATATCTTTAATAATTTCATGCCAGGGAGAACCGCTAGGCGCCAGCGTCGACATTTTGATGACCATGGGCTTTACATCGTTCGGTTTGTTTTTACTCTTTGCAAAGACGAATTGACTGGGGATGACCATGGTTTGAAAAAAAATTATCAAACAAACTACACTGATTTCGGTAATTTTTTTTTGACTCATGTTAATACCTCCTGCGTAAATTTGGCATGACAAATTTTTCGCTCCAGTAAAGTCCTTAATTTGAATTCACCATTACCGATTTTTCATCTCATGATTTGATCAATTAACATTATTTTGATAGGTTGAATACACAGAGCTTGCAGTGGTTTTATCTCCCAAAAACCAGTAGTGAATGTCTGAAATGTCGTATTCTTTGAGAAAATGATAAACGACTTCGGCAAGGTATTCGGTATAGTTTCGGAATCCCACTCCTTTGCTCTGGGCCTGGTTTCGCAGCGCTTCTAACGCCTGGTAATGCGTAACCACCACCGTCGGCCAGATAATCGAGCAGGAATGAATGCACAGCAACCCTCCTTCCAGAATTTTTCTTCTGGAATGATCCTGCATGATACGGTTGAATACAAAACTTGTCAGCAGCAGCCAAAATACAGCGGCCGTGATAATAAATGGATAAAGTAGATTGGGAAAATTTTGATTAACCGATACGTAAATCAAATAACTCCCCATGACGAGAGGGGTGAATGAAAAAATAGCCAGCGTGTGCAAAACCGCCAACATGGTTTTCAAGTAAGTGCCGGCGTGATAGTGCGCTTTATCCTTAATTAAGGCTTTTGGCGCAAACCACTTGTATTTCAACTCCTTCTTATGTTTTTTCCTAAGTCGATTGAAGCGAAACATACCGACAACATAAATGTGCTTAAACATGGACGCCTGAACAATACGCCAGGCACGCAACGCTTCCTCCCAACCGATTTGTTTCATGTGCGGCTGCCAACGGGTGTTAGCGGTGATGTTGAAATGTCTGGCACTATTCAAATAAAGCTCGTAACCGTAATTGCGATTCGCCGTGCCGTACTTATAAATGCCAATTCGAGAGACCGCCAGCAACAAACCGATGACGGGAATACTGGCCAGGCTTACAAATGGATGTTCGAATAAATAGCGAAATACAATTCCCAGCAAAACCGAAGTAAAAGCGATGGCCTGAAAAGAAAATCTCGTAAAACAATCTTTAACCTCGCCGGCCTCTTTCCGAAGCATGGCGACCATTTCCCTTTCATCTAAATGATTTGGAGATTGGTTGTTGGCCATTTCGTTATCCCTCTGTACATAAAGTTAAATTTTATCTGCAATTCAATTCGTGTTTACAAACGATTTGATTGGTTCAATGGTGTTTGAAATTAGTTCTTCACTCATTTGAAATGGCATTCGGATCAAAAGATTCATCCTCATCAACATAAAACAATAAATCGATATTTTTTAACAGCTCCGCCGCTTTCCGCTGCGCCAGAATGTTGGATAAACGATTCTGTGAAAATCCATCCACATCAAAATTGAGGGCTTGTGTGAGCAGCTCCCTGAATCGCTTCCGAGCCTGCTGTTTCACACAAACGGATTCAGCGAACGCTACCAGCGGACTGATGGAATGTCCCTGATTCAATGCCATTGCCCGCTTGAAATGCTGCTCGGCTTTGGCCACGCCGCCGCCTTCGGCTTCCGAACGGCCAGCCTCAAAAACGATGAAAAATTCGTGGATGGCGCCGTCTTGCCAGGACTCATCCAGTTCTAAAGCCCGATTGAGCAGCGCCTGCACGATGGGCAGCTCTCCCACCAGATTCATATCGTCTTTGGACACCGAAATGGCCGAGCCCCAGGCTACGCCGGTCCAGTACAACGACGCAATATCTGCCCGCTGTACTCCAGAAAGAGCTGAGGCGGGATCCGAATTCAAAGTTTGCGGGAGATTAGGATACTGGGTGGCAAGTGCTCGTAAGCCATAGTTCCGTGCTCGAATAAACAATCGTTTGGCCCGTTCTCGTCCCGCCCGCGATGCTTGCAGATCGGAATTTTCCTGACTTATGGCCGGACGCAGCACATACGCATGGGCGTATTGCACGAATCCAGAAGCGGCCGCAATCAGCAGTTGCTTGTTATCCGGTGCGGATTGCAGCAGCGACTCCATGGTTTTTAACGCAAAGGGCAGGGCCTGGCCAATGAGCTCGGGATCGTCATCCGAGGCATAAACGCCGGCGCTGCCTTCGGTGAGAGCATCCGCAAAAGAATTGATGGCTAATTTTTTTATGGAACAACCGCCGAAAAGAAAAATTGCCGCGGCGAACAGAATAGAATAGCAGGCAAGCATCCCCGGTCGAATCACTTGCCGTGAAATTTTCAGGATGCGCAAACGGTCACAATCCACATCTTGAAAATAATTCGGTATGAAATGGGTATGTCCTTTCCAGCCTTCCCTCCTTAGATTAATTTTGAAAGGCTTCATATTTACATCCATGTCCTTAAAGATAAAAGCTGGACTTTTTTGATTGATTGAACTATCTGGTCAGATCGATTACCTCAAAGTAAGAATTCTGATGGCTGGAATTTATTGGAAGATATTTTTTAGTGGGCAATGAGTTGAACAAGCAGCAATCCATTTTAAATAAGTCAACGCCATATTTACCCCCACAATGAAAACATCCTATTTTTAATTAATTATGTACAAACAATTTAATGGGAATGCGTAACCCTGAGCGCAACAATTCGTAACAAGCGACGTTTTACTGGCAATTTATACGGATGATTCGTTTGAAAATACAAAGACATTTTTTAATCTTTTCGCTTGACTCACAATTTTTAATTGCCTATATTTAACCGTATGGTTAAGTTTTATACCAACAAATTAGACTTCACCTTCATGGCACTGGCCGACGCCACCCGGCGGGCCATCATCATGCGGCTGGCCAAAAGCGAGTGCACGGTTTCCGAGCTGGCCGAACCGTTCAACATTTCGCTGCCTGCCATCTCGAAACATTTGCGTATTCTCGAAAAGGCTGGTCTGCTGACTCGTGAAAAAACCGGTCGTGTGCATCGCTGCCGCTTAAACACCGAACCTATGAACGATGCTTTGAATTGGATCGCCAAATATAAAAAGTTCTGGCATGAACAATTTGAGGCTCTGGATGAGTACTTAAAAGAATCCCAACCCAAAAAGGAGGGAAAATCATGATAGATCCCGATTTAACATCCGAAACCACCCTGTGTTTAAAACGCACCTTTGCAGCCCCGCGTGAAAACGTTTTTAAAGCCTGGACTGATCCGGCTTTCTTAAAAAAATGGTGGCGCGTTCAGGAAAACTGGTCGACGCCGGTGGCAGAGGTTGATTTGCGAGTGGGCGGTAAATATCGTCTCGGCATGCACTCGCCGGAAACCGGCAATCAGTATGTCGTTCAGGGTGAGTACCGTACTGTGCAACCACCTGAAAAACTCGTTTACACCTGGAGCTGGGAAGGCGAGAATCCCTACGAAACGCTGGTAACCGTACTATTTCACGACAAGGGCAAATACACCGAAGTGGAATTGATTCACGAGCAATTCCCCGACAGGGAACAACGCGACAAACACAACGAAGGTTGGATCGGTTGTCTTGAGCAATTAGGCAGAGCCCTTTAAACAGGAAAAACGATTGATCAATTCAGATGTCAGTGAGTGAGCAAATTAGCCATATCAAGAAGTTAAATACAAATCAAACCATCCCATAACAACAAATTAACAGGAGGATTTACATTATGAAGTACTTTAAAACCATCATGCTGATTTTTATCGCGTTTACATATATCGGCTCACAAGCCCTGGCTGGTGAAAATGCCGCTGAACAGTTCACGAGAATCAAAGCGCTGGCGGGGGAGTGGCAGGGGAAAAACACCGAAGGTAAAAATGTCAAAGTGAGTTATGAAGTCTTCTCCAACGGTTCGGTGGTGGTGGAGAAACTCATGCCTGAAAACGAGCCCAACATGCTGACCATGTATCATCTGGACGGCGACAAATTGATGATGACGCACTATTGCGCGGCGCAGAATCAACCGCGCATGTTGGCTGAGGCAAATTCCAAAAACCCGTCTCAGATTCGTTTCTCGTTTTTGGACGCCACCAATCTGGCCAAAGAAACCGACGGTCACATGCACAAACTCATGCTCACATTCACCGATGGCAATACCTTAAAACAGCAATGGACCTGGATGGCTGATAACGAGGAAAAAGTCGTGGGTTTTGAGTTGACGCGTGTAGAATACAGCAAAAAATAATCTATCAAAATTGAATGTTGATGCCCGGATTTTTTGCAGTGTAATCCGGGCTTTTTTTGTTTATTTTGTAACTTTTCTGCCTTCGCTGTCATTCCGGCTGAAGCGATAGCAAAATGCCGGAATCTGTTTGCAGAAGCCCCTCACATGAAGATTGCATCAGGAGACTCCTGCATTCGCAGGAGTGACACGCCTGAATAGTAACGTTTATTTTAAAAAGCATTTCCCCTTTGAACCAAGTATTGGATTTCTACAAGCGATTCCGTCATGCTCTCAGGCAATTTTCAACTGACGGATGGCTTTTATGCGCTCAAGCGTAGGCGGATGGGAATAATTCAAAAAAACGTACAGCGGATGCGGGGTCAAATTGGACAAATTATGAACGGACAATTTTTTCAGCGCCGAGATCATCGATTCGGGATTTTGGGTGGTTTCTGCTGCAAAGCGATCCGCCTCGTACTCGTTTTTGCGTGAGAAAATCTGCATAAAAATCGAAAGGATTAATTCCATAGGAGAATAAAGCATCCCAAAGAAAATCAAGCCGGCGTAGATAGAAGCCTCTTCCATATAAAACGCTTTGAACAGGCCTTCGTGGCTTACAAATATGGACAGTAGATAAAAGACCACGCCCATGTGTACAATGCTGATAACCATACTTTTAAGAATATGCTTTTTTTTGTAGTGCCCTATTTCGTGCGCTAATACTGCTACCAGCTCTGGTACCGTGTGATTTTCGATCAAAGTATCAAACAGAGCGATGCGCTTGTTTTTGCCAAACCCCGTAAAAAACGCGTTGGATTTGGTGGATCGTTTAGAACCGTCTATCACGAACAGATTCTTCAACGAAAATTTTACAGATTCTGCGTAAGAAAGAATCGCCTCTCTGAGCTCGCCTTCTTCCAGCGGGGTGAATTTATTGAACAACGGCATGATCCAGGTAGGCGCGATAAACTGCACAAATAAAGTAAAAAGCGTGGTAGCCATCCAGCAGTAAAGCCAGGCGAGGTGGCCTGTAAATTGGAAAAACGCCAGAATGCCAGCTAACAAGGGTGTGCCCAGCAAAATGCCCAGAGCTAAGCCTTTCAACATATCGGTGACAAAAGTTAGCGGTGTGGTTTTATTAAATCCAAATTTTTCTTCAATTACAAACGTAGCGTAAATACTGAACGGCAGAGATAAAATGGACCTGGCTAAAATTAAAATTCCAATGTAACATAATCCGGTCAAAATGGGAGGCAAATGCCAAATTCTCACAATTTGATCTAAAAAATTAAAGCCACCAGCAAACCAGAAAATCAAAGTCAGAACGATACCAAAGGTGGAGGTAATGAATCCAAAGCGGGTTTTCACACGCGTGTACTGTTGCGATTTTCTGTACTTTTCAGCATCGTACACCCCTTCAAATTCTTCAGGCAGGTCATCCCTGAGCGCTTTCAAGTTCAGGAGCTCGGTAATGAGACTCAATAAATAGCTGAATATCAGGGTAACTAAAATAATTATTGCATAAAAATTCATAAGCAAGATAAGTTATTGTAATTGGTCATTTTTTGTTTACCGAAAATTAAGCATTTCATCTTTGATTTTCAATTAAAAATGATGTGGGTACAGATAAATTTGGTGAGTGTCTGGCCGAAAACGATTCCCCCTATTCCGAAAGCCCCCTTGCCGAGGGCGAATCCCTGCTAAGCCCGGCGGGGCCTGTCCTGATCTTTGTCGAAGGTACGCCTTCGCATAAGCGATTTTTTATTGCGTATTTTCGAGTTTTTGGCCAAACAGGGTTTTAGCGATCCGCCTTGATTTTTAGCAGTACTACTCGCTGAACTGCTCGTAAGCTTTTTGCACACTTAGGGCTATGGCCGGCGCAACGGACCTGTCCAATGGAGAAGGCAGGATTTCATCCGCAGTAGGCAAGGCCACACAATCCGCCAACGCCCGGGCGGCGGCAATTTTCATCTTATTGGTGATCATTTTGGCTTTGACATCGATTGCCCCGCGAAAGATGCCCGGAAAAGCCAGGACGTTGTTGACCTGATTAGGAAAATCGCTTCTACCCGTGCCTACCACAACCGCACCCGCCTTTTTCGCTGCTTCCGGCATGATTTCCGGTATGGGATTCGCCATGGCAAAAATAATCGGACCGCGGTGCATTTTTTTTACCATTTCCTCAGTCAGGACATTCCCTTTACTCACACCGATGAAGACGTGCGCGTGCTGGATGGCGTCATTCAAGTCGCCACTGCGGTTTTCTTTGTTGGTGATTTTCGCCAGTTTCAGTTTGGTCTGATTATTTACGATATCCATTCTATTCTCAGAAATTATGCCTTTCGAATCACATACCAGAATCTCTTTAACCGACTCACATACAAGGGAATCAAACCCGATACAGAGCAGCATTTCCGCAATGGCGGTGCCGGCGGCGCCCGCTCCGTTGATCACCACGTCCATTTCACTGAGTGCCCGCTTGGTTACTTTCGCCGAATTGAGCAAAGACGCTAACAACACGATGGCCGTGCCATGTTGATCGTCATGAAAAACCGGGATGCCGATATTCTGCAACGACTGCTCTATTTCAAAACAGCGCGGGGCAGAAATATCTTCTAAATTGATTCCGGAAAAAACCGGCGCAATATTCTTGACCAGACTGATGATTTCAAAAGAATTTTGAGTATTGACACAGACTGGAAACGCATCGATGTTGGCGTATTCTTTGAAAAGCATGGCTTTGCCTTCCATCACCGGGATAGCTGCTTTCGGTCCGATGTTGCCCATGCCCAATACGGCGGATCCGTCCGAAACGATGGCCACCGTGTTGCGCTTGATGGTTAAATCATACGCACGGGATTCATCCCGGGCGATCTCCTGGCAGGCCTTCGCCACACCCGGAGTGTAAACAAGCGAGAGGTCGTGTTGATTCTTGATTCTGAACTTGGAATGAATTTCCAATTTTCCGCCTAATCGTTGGTGCAACGCGGTGGATTCATCGTAAATATCCATGCTGATTTCTCCTATTTTATTCAGCCTTGACGTCTTTTCTTAATTAGATATGTGATTTTAGGGTTTCGGGTCATTTATTTGAAAGCAAACCTTACTACTAAAAGGTATTTTTTAGACTTATTATTTCCAAAAGAAAAGATTTGTTTTACTTCAGTAACGTTGCTTGACTTTTCATATTGAATTGGATATATTTGGCGTTTAATTGTTCAGAAAACTCTCGACTAAACATGCCCAAAAATCCAGCGCATCAACAAAACTTGTTTGAACGATTTAAAAACGCGGCCATTTCAAAATTTATGGAATGGCTGTTGATTCGTTGCCAGGAGGGAGAAGCGGTAGTGCAATTACCTGTCCGGCCGGAATTTGAGCAGAGCACAGGAGTGGTACACGGCGGCATTTTAGGCATGATGGCGGATACCGCCGGCTATTTTGCTGCTGCATCCATCACCCCGGACGGAGAACCCACTACCGTAGAGTTTAAAATTAATTTGATCGCGCCCGCCAACTTGGAATTGCTCACCGCCAGAGGAGAGGTGATCAAATCGGGCAAATCGCTCATTGTGTGCCGGCTCACGGTCACAGGCGAAAAGGCTCAAACCATCGCCGTGGGTTTAGGGACCTACCTGGTGCTGCAGAAAACACAAAATGACCCCTGAAATTTCAGCGCCAATCATTTTCAGCGCCAACTAGAAATCTAACAAAAGCAAACTGCGAATGCACAATATCCTTTACTACATCAGCGGACACGGTTATGGTCATGCCACCCGTTCCATCGAGCTTATCCATGCCCTGTTAGCGAAAAATTCCGAGCTATTTTTTCACATCCGTACCGATGCACCCGAGTGGATTTTTAAATTGAATTTGCGTACGAATTACCAGCTCTATCCGGTCAAACTGGATATCGGGGCGGTGCAAAACACCAGCTTTGAAATCAATAAAATGGAATCTTTTCGCCAGGTGGCAGGACTGTATGCGCGCAAAGAGCAGCTTGTGAAACAGGAGGCCGAATTGGCGAAACGCGTTCAAACCAAACTGATTGTGGCAGATATCCCCTCGCTGGCGTTCGATATCGCGGAAGCCGTGCAAGTTCCCGGCATCGCACTGACCAATTTTACCTGGGATTGGATTTACCAGGACTACGTGCAGGAGATACCCGAATTTGCCGCACTGATCGCACAAATTAAATCCTCGTACCAAAAAGCGCGGCTTTTGCTGCGGCTGCCGTTTTATGGAGATCTTACCATCTTCCCGCAAATAAAAGACATTCCGCTTATTGCCCGGAAAGCCACCAAATCCAGAGAAGAAGTTTGGCGGCGCCTGAACATGGATCCGCACTGTAAAAGCAAATTAATTCTGGTTGCCTTGCGAGCTGCAGATATACAGCAGGTTGATTTCAACAAGCTGGCCGCTGAACGCGAATTTAAATTCATCACCCTGGGTCTAAAAAAATCGCCCGAAAACTGTCTCAATCTCCCTCCGGATTTCATGCGATTTCCCGAGCTGGTTCAGGCTTGCGACGCGGTGATTTCAAAACCAGGCTATGGAGTGGTTTCCGAAATCATCGCCAACCAAACCCCGCTGCTCTACACTTCCCGCAGCGACTTTGTGGAGTACAAAGTTCTCGTGCAGGGACTAACCGAATACGCCGTGGCCGAGTTTCTACCGCGCGCAGACTTTTACGCCGGCAACTGGGTTGCGTCGTTAAGGGCGCTATTCAATCGTCCACAAAACTGGAAAAAAATCGCGGCTGGCGGGGCCGATTGTGCTGCTCAAGAAATTCTGAGTTTACTTTCCTAAAAGGCGGCCTACTTCCCTTTCTGTTTCTCTGGCGCCGTTCCCGCATCCTGTTCTAAATCATGGCTGGAATTGCCTCATGCTGCAGGCCACAACCAGCCAAAAGTGCCGGCGGTGAACAAAGCATAAATCAAACCGTCAAACACCGACTTGAGGGTAGCGCGCCAGTTTCGTTTGTACCAGATGGAATTCTGCAAAAGCGCCAGACTGTAGCCCGCGAAAGCCGTGGTACCGGCGAAGCGAAACACGGTTAAATAATCCTCGGTTGGCCCCACAGCCCGCGCAGTTAAATAGGCCGCAAAAAGGCTAACTACAATAGAATAGGCAAACCACTGCACCAGACTACCGCCCATGGACGGCGGACCGCTTGGAATCACTGTGAGAAATGCTACCGGACCTTTGGTGGTTTTCTCGATAAATTCCGGGCTATACATCACTTTGGGGCTGCCGGCACAGGGCATCACGTAGTCACCGGGTGGAATGTCGAATTTTCGCAGCGCGTCCATGACGTCGTCTTCGGCAGGTAATTTGCCAAAATCGGGGCGATGATAGGCGAGCAACATGTGAATGATAGAGCTGACTGCAAACACGATAACGGCAGAAAGCAGAATCGGCAGCCATAATGATAGAATTGAAACCATTTTCCCCTCCTTTTATACTAGGTGTTAGAAATATGTGAAATAAAATGACAGCGGGATGTTCAGACTTCAGGGCCTGAGTGTAAACGCACAAACACCTGTCTCTTATCCCCGACTTGCGGGACAGGCTGTAGGGATCTTTTTTGTAGAACGTAAAGTGTTGTGTGTTAAAAAGAGTCTTACACAATGACAAAAAACTCGGTGTTTGATTTTTCACACGGTCTCTAAAGAGCCTGTGTGAAAATGTAACGCAAGCATCTTGTTTGCGCGAATGGATTACAAAGAAAACAAGAACATAGCTTAATTTATCGACCTGTTTTAACAAGCCATAGGCTTGTTTTACCATGTTTTCACACAGCTTCTAAAGGTTGAACGCCCTTTTTTGCAGAAGCCTAATAATGTCTCAGATTTCCGTCAAAATGAAAATGGTACCTGAAAATCGATCTTCACACTAACTGGCAAAAGCCTGGAATCCTTTTACCAACAAGTGATAACTCAATTTTGTCGGGGATCTGTTGAGTTCAGAAACAGGCGATCAAAAAAAGCAATGGCTTCAACATCCTTGATTGAAAATGATTATTATCTATTGCATGTTTCTGTTGGCATGCGTTTAAAATTGAGGAAAAAATTAACCGCTCTGACCTGACAAAATCCTACTCTGTATGTACTTTAATGGCTTTTTTGCCTTTGGGTGAATCCTGAACTTCAAAGCTGACTTTCATCCCCTCCTGCAGATGGTCTCGGTAGCCGATATAATCCACATCGCTTTTATGAACAAAAATTTCGGTTCCGTCTGTGGAAGTGATAAATCCAAAGCCCTTATGTGGATTAAACCACTTTACCGTTCCTTCGGGCATGGTGATATTCTCCTTATGTAATTGAAATTGATTTGAGAAGCAAAAATTATCGATTGAACCCACGACCACCGCGACCGCCGCCACGCTCTCTTTTGCGTTTATCGCGGCAACTCTTGCAGCGCTTGGGCTCCTGAAACCCTCGCTGGTTGTAGAACTGTTGTTCATCCTCTGAAAAAGTAAATTGATTGCCACAATCCTCACAGGTCAAGGTTTTGTCCGGCATGCTCTTCTCCTTAATTAAAATAAACAGCCACATTTTACCATTCTGATGTTTCAGATTGTGTTAAAAGATACTGTAATCGGGAACGATAGTCAAGGATTTTTATTTCAGGGATTCTGCTGCAGGACTGCTTCCAACATAGGAGAAGCGATTTTGAGACAAAATCTTGCTCAGAACGCCTACTCACGACCAAACTACTACTGGAAACTCCATTGACAAAATCCCGCTCAAACAAACCACGAAGCCAGTAGAAAACTCTCTCACCGGCCAGGACCCACCTACTTCGTCGCTTCCACCATCAGCTCGGTCATACGGCTCACAAACTCGTTTGGCGAAGTAAGGTTGCCTTCCACCAGCAGCGCGCCTTCATAAATTTGTAAGATACTGTTCCGCAGCACCGGATCGTTCTCATCGGCGATGATGCGCTTACCGAGGTTTTTTATCAGCGGATGAGAAAAATTGATCTCCAGGATTTTTTTCGACCCGCTGTATTCTTTGTTCATCGCCCTCATCATCTTTTCCATTTGCATGTCCATGCCCTCTTTGCCCACCACCAAAGTGGCTGCGGAATCCACCAACCGTTTGGATTCGATGACGTCCTCCACTTTATCGCCCAGGGTTTTCTTAAAAATTTCGATCAGAGATTTCGATAAATTTTCGCTAAGGGCTTCTTTGTCTTCCTTTTCATCTTTCTTCAAATCCAGGTCGGCTTTGTCGATGGATTTCAGCGGCTTTTTGTCATACTCATTCAGAGAAGGAATGATGAACACATCGAAAGGGTCGGTTAGCAGCAGCACTTCCAAGTCGTTCTTTTTGAAGTACTCTAAATTGGGATTGCGTTCGATCACATCCCGGTGCTCGCCAGAGAGGTAGTAAATTTCCTTCTGGTCTTTCTGCATGCGGGAGACGTATTCTTTTAACGAAGTCAGCTCGCCTTTTGCAATTTTTGTGGACTCAAATCTCAGGAGCTCGACGATTTTATCTTTATTGCCGAAATCGGTGTTGACGCCGGTTTTAAAAAGCGTTCCATAATTCTTATAGAACTTTTCATATTTGTTGCGATCGTTTTTTGCCCAATCCTCAAAAAAACTCAGAATTTTGCCCGTGATCACATTTCTGATTTTTGCCATGGCCGGGCTAGATTGTGTGACTTCGCGAGAAACGTTCAGCGGCAGGTCTTCGGTATCCACCACCCCCTTTAAAAAACGCAGATATTCCGGCAGCAGCTCTTTGCAATCATCCTGGATAAAGATTTTCCTGGAGTAAAGCTGCAGCGATTTTTCAAGGTGCTCTTTGTAAAAGATCGGCGGAGCGGTTTCCGGCACAAAAATCAGCGCCTTGAAATTGACCGCGCCTTCGATGGACAGATGCAAATGCCCCAGCGGTGGATTGAAATCGTTAGAAATAAATTTGTAAAACTCCGCGAGCTCCTCTTCTTTTATCTTGTCTTTGGGTTTGTGCCACAACGCGCTGACTCGATTGACTTCTTCTTTGCCAACAAAAATCGGGAAATCGACAAAATTCGAATATTTTTGAATGACGTTTTTGACGCGGTATTCTTCACTGAAATCCTTGTGCTCCTTTTTGAGTTTAAATGAGATCTTCGTTCCACGATGCGGTTTTTTGATTTCCTGAATGGTGAATTTGCCCTGACCGTCCGATTTCCAGCGATACCCTTTCGAATTCAAATCAGCGTGGCGGGTCTCCACGGTCACTTCGTCGGTCACCATAAACACCGAATAAAAGCCCACTCCGAACTGACCGACCAAATTGACATCCACCGGCTTATCCTGCTCCTGCATTTGCTTCAAAAGCTCCAGCGTGCCGGAGCTGGCCACGGTGCCGATCTCACTGATCAGCTCTTCTTTGGTCATGCCGATGCCGGTATCAGAAATGGAAAGGGCACCCTTCTCTGAATCCAGATCGATGTTTATTTTCAGCTCGGCATCCGCATCCAGCACTTCGGAATCGGTTAGCATTCGAAACCGAATCTTATTGAGTGCATCGGAAGCGTTGGAAATAAGCTCGCGCAAAAAGATTTCCGGGTGTGTGTACAGCGAATGCACGATGAGATGCAGTAGCTGCTTCATCTCGGCTCGATATTCAAATTCTTCCGCTTTCTGTGAGGTTTTTTTTGCCATTTATTTTCCTTCCTTACCTGTTAATTTATTTCATCTTAATCAGCCTAATTTATTAAACTGACGGTTAAAATTCAATATTTTTTAAAAAAAATTAAGATTCAAATCGCAGGCTCAAACAGGACAGACCGGCTTCGGCTTTGAGAAATTCAGAGATGTTCACACTGGCCACCTTGAAATCCAGCTCTCTCAAGAGTTTGATGGTGTCCGGAAAGCCTTCGTGCAAAACCACCGTGTCACGAACTCGAATCGTGTTTGCCGACCAAATTTCGGTATCGGGAACGGTGACTTTCTGGAAATCCGCGAAAGGCTGCATCTCGATCCAGGCCGGATTCACCAGCAAACAGCGCTCCTCCAGGGCCGTGCACGCCGACTTGAGGTGCAGGCACTGGCGCAATTCCACCGGAATGACCTGATAGTCAAAGCGGCGCAAAATTTTCTCAAGCGCCTCGATGCCTGCCGAATTTGTGCGATTTGAACGACCCACAAAAACGGTACGTCCGACTTGCAACACATCGCCCCCTTCCAACGTTGCAGGCCAATCGATGCGAACGGTTTCGCGATATTTTTTGAGCTCCCCTTCCACCGCGGTTACTTCCCCACGCCTCGAAACGGCTCCGGGGCTGGCGATGACCGCGATCTCATCCAAAACCACGGCCGTATCTTCGATAAAGCAGGCATCCGGATGCGCGCGGTTGGCGGACAACGTGACCACCTGCGCGCCGCAATTCTGCAGCAACCGGCAGTAATCGGCGTGCTGCTGCACCGCCAGCTCGTAGTCTATGACTTGCCTTTCGAGAAAGGTTAATTCACAGCGATTGATGTTCGGTGAAACCGTATGTACCAGTGAAATCAGCATCGTCTAACAAAGTTTTTTCAATGAGTGGCGAGGAAAACGGTTGCAATTTTTCATTCAGGACACCGCCTGCATTTTTTTTAGCTGCCGGCCAAAAACAATTCCGTGCACAGTGCGTGCGGGACCGATGAGAGCGTAGATCAGGCCGGCCCACGCGGAAGAACTCGCGCCCCCGATGGCAACGATCACAATCGACAGCAGGGCGATGGAAAGGTAAATGATCTGCGCCTGCATGCTGAACCGCGTGAGCGCTATTTCCACGACGTTCAATTGCAGCACCTGGCGCTTTTGGTAGGCATAAAGGTAAAACAAAAAGAACACGAAAAAGATGGTGAAAAAACCCATGGAATAAATCACCATCAAGGTTGGGGTTTGCTGGCTCTCGATGCGAATGAGGTTGGAAGCGTCCTGATTCATGCCCAGCAAAACGTTGGCTAAATAAGTAAATAGAAATTTCAAAGGATAGATGTAAAATAAGACCACGAAAAGCAGAACCGCATTTAACGTAATGATGTAGAGATTTTGCAGTCCGTAACGGCGGAAAAAAATGTAATGATTGTGCCAGATGAAAATCAACATGGTAAAGCAAATGCCAAACGCCACAAAGCCTTTCATAGTTTGAAGCAAATCGGGAAAGGCGCGCGGCACTTCCAGCGACACCACCAACAGGGTGACAGCAAACGCGAAAACCGCATCGCTCAAACCCTCCAACCGCGAAACCTCTTCCCCGCGCCAGCGAAAATCTTTATCGCTTCGAAGGCCCTTTTTTAAAAGTTGTTCACGCAGCATGTTCGGTTCCTTGTTTCATTTTTAATTGCAGAGGTCTGAATCACAGTCCAACTTGTAGAACAATTCTTTATTGCCTTTGCAGTCATTGTCAGGAGTGTAATGACGAGGCAATCTCCTGATATTAAACACGTTAGGAGATGGTTTCGTTGTGCTCGCAACGACAGCCCGGAGTACTCTTTACGAGATACTCATTAAGTTCTTTGCAAAACGAGAATCTACCCTCATTCAATTTGTGGGAATGGAACGTCCACAGTCGCGTTTCCAATTATCGTCATTTTAATAATAATAAACGAACTAAGAAAATGCAACGAATTACTCTCTAAGCAATTAAATAATTGCACATATCGAGACGAAGATTTGAATCCTGGCATGTTATCCTGGATCTTACTTTTTGCAAATTACCCTGTTGGTGGGAATGGTATTTATATCTTATTTGAAACATACCAATTCGTTAAATAAATTGGCATGTTTTTCATAAAACAAGATATTCACTACTTATTTGGAAAAGTCTGACACAAAACCCTTTTACTCAAAAGGTAAAGAAATAGCTTGATATGGAACTATTTTTTTTGTATATTTACCCAAAAGGTAAACGTCTGGAGGTCAACAATGAGGATTTGGTTTG